>JASHPR010000772.1 GCA_030038015.1 Streptosporangiaceae bacterium | reverse complement strand
CAGGCCGTCGCGGGCCAGGCGGTCGAGGATCTGGTACAGGTGGCCGATGTTCAGCCCGCCCCACTGGTCGCCGACGGCCTGCTCGAAGCTGTTTTTCAGCTCGTAGCCGTGGGCTGGCTTGGCCGCCAGCAGGGCCAGGACCGCGTGGTGCAGGGGCATGCGCCTTACCTTGCCGCTAGGTAATGATCCGGTGTCATCCTTGCATTGTCGCTATGTAAGCAGTGAGCATAGTCGCAGCCCCCGGCCGGCGCCAGCCCCTGGGGGACGGGCACGCGAAGGGGTGCGGTGATGGGCAGGCTCGCCTGGTCGCAGGTGCGGTTCCGCCCTGCCCGCACGCTGGCGCTGGCGATCCTCAACGCGGTGGACAAGACCAGCGTGGCCTGTTCACGCTGATCCTGGTGGTGTGCGCCTCCCACGACCCGCAGATCGCCGCCAGAGCCGAACGCCTCATCCGGCTCCGCGGCGGCCACCGGCAAGCCCTACGCCGACCTCGGCCCAGACTTCTATACCACCCGCATCGACCCAGCGAAAGAAACCCAGCGGCTCATCGCCAAACTTCAAGCCCTCGGCCACAAGGTCACCCTGGAGCCCGCAACCTGAATACCGCATAAGGGAACCCGGCTCCGTTGCGCTCCGCCGGGTGCTGCCGCGCACTCACCTGGGGCCCAGTCTCTACTAGGAGGTCGCTTCGGACCACTCCCTACCAGCGACTGCCCAGGTCAGGCCGTGCGTGGCTGGTCTCTCAATACCCTTGAATGGCTGCCGAAACAGGCCTGTTCTGGCACGGATCTGGCACGGGCCAGACGCCGGATCTCGATACGAACTACCGGCAGGTTTGGCCAGCAGAGGTCACCTGCGCAGGTACGCGACTCATCAAGGTCCGTTGCGGTCGCCTGGCGAGCGCAGTGCTGTAGGTCACTGATTTCCGGGCGAGGCGGCGGGTCATGATGATGATCACCGCCCAGTAGCTGCAGGTCTGGTGGCGGGAAGGTATCCGTTAGGTTCCTGGCACCTCGCAGGGAGGGCTTACCTGGCTGCTGCCCTCTGGTAGAGGGCATAGGAGGTCACGAAGAAGACCACCGTGATCCCGGCGGACCAGGCCAGCGACACCCAGGCGTCGTGGGCCGCGGCGCCGCCCTCGAAGAG
The DNA here is from genome assembly GCA_030038015.1 of Streptosporangiaceae bacterium. Lineage (GTDB taxonomy): Bacteria > Actinomycetota > Actinomycetes > Streptosporangiales > Streptosporangiaceae > JASHPR01. Next base: position 17,288 of record JASHPR010000772.1, on the reverse strand, counting down.
CTCGCGGATGGCCGAGGTGGTGACGCTCAGCGGCTGGTTGCGGGCGAACGGCTGCAGCCAGCCGGGCAGTGTGCTGGCGGGCACGATGGCGTTGCTGGCGAACATGAGCACGAAGGCCGGGCCGGCGGCCACGTTCTGGGCGCTTTCGGGGTCTTTGGCGGAGATGCCGATCGCGGTGTTCATCCAGCTGAAGGAGTACCCGAACGCGAGGATCAAGAGCATGCCCAGCAGGATCCGGCCAGCGTCGCTGTGGAAGCGGAACCCAACGGCAATGCCGAGGCCTACCATGACCGCCAGCGAGATGACATAGCGGACGAGATCGGTGAGTGACCGGCCGGTCAGGACGGCCGAGCGGGCCATGGGCAGGCTGCGGAACCGGTCGATCATCCCGCTCTTCAGGTCCTCGGCGATCCCGATGGCCGAGGTCATCGCGCCGACGATAACTGTGATGAGGAAGATCGCGGGCACCACGAATTCGGTGTAGTCGCGAGCCTTGATCGCGCCGCCGAAGATGTACCGGAATACCAGGAGCAGCAAGACCGGCTCAAACGTGTAGGCCAGGAGCTGCGGCGTGCGTACCGACCGGAGCAGGTTCCGCTTCGCGACGCCGCTGAAATCGCGAAGCGCGAGGAATGGTGTCAGGCGCGGCGCCGGGATCCCCGGCTGGGACAATGGGAGACCTGTCATTTCGCCGCCTCCGCTTTCGGTGATCCGGCGCGGCCGGAGGATGGGGCGCCGGTGAGTGAGAGGAAGACCTCGTCCAGGGTCGGCCGCCGGATACCGAGATCGTCGAGGGCGATCCCGGCCTCGGCGAGGCGGCGCCCGGCATCGAGCAGCAGCCCGGTGCCTTCTCCGGCGGGGATGCTGACGAGCCTTGCCCCGGGGTCGGATCGCGGTCGCGCTTTGGCGACGTCGGCGAACAGGGCAGCGGCGCGATCGAGGTCGCGCGGTTCCGCCACGCGTGCCTCGAGGGTGGCGCCGCCGGTCTGCGTCTTCAGCTCATCGGCCGTTCCCGCGGCGATCTGGATTCCCTTGTCGATGACGACGATCCGGTTCGCGAGATGCTCGGCCTCGTCCATGTACTGGGTGGTGAGCAGCACCGTCGTGCCGCCGTCCACCAGGTCCCGGACGAACTGCCACAGGTCGTTGCGGGTGCGCGGGTCCAGGCCGGTGGTCGGCTCGTCAAGGAACAGGACGGGGGGGTTCGCGATCAGGCTGGCCCCGATATCCAGACGCCGCCGCATGCCGCCCGAGTATGTCGCCACCCGGCGGTCGGCCGCGTCGGTGAGCGACAGCAGCTCAAGCATCTGCTGCGCGCGGCGCCGGTACTCCCGCCTTGGCAGGTGGTACCAGAGCCCGACAAGCTCCAGGTTCTCCCGTCCGGTGAGCAGTTCGTCCACCGCCGCGTACTGCCCCGCCAGGCCGATGACCGACCGCACCCGCTGGCCGTCGGCGACCACATCGAACCCGGCGACGCGGGCCTGGCCGGCATCGGGCCGCAGCAGCGTGGACAGCACCCGGATCATCGTGGTCTTCCCCGCGCCGTTCGGCCCGAGCAGGCCGAGCACCGTTCCCCTATCGACGTGGAAGGAGACCCCGGAGAGCGCCCGCGTCTCGCCGAAGCGCTTGGCGACGTCACGCGCATCGATCATCGCCTCGGTCATCCCGTCGTGCTCCCTTCGCTCGGCAGGCTCCCGCGCGGACTCCGGTCCTGTGAGTAGCCGCCGCACAGGTCCCCTGGCCATTACACCGTCGTATCACCTGTTATACGCTTGTACAGCTAGCCATACAACCGTTTAGCCCGCTGCGCATGAGAGAGGTCGGCGGAGGATACGATCGGGGATCACCATGAGCATCACTAGCCCAGGCAGTGCCGCCTTCGAGGACCTGACCGCCCGCGCCCGGATCAGGAACGCGGCGCTGCGGTACTTCACCGAGGACGGGTTCGACCGGGCCACGATCCGCGACATCGCCCGCGCCGCCGGCGTGTCGCCCGGGCTGGTGCGCCACCACTTCGGCTCCAAGGACGAGCTGCGCCAGGCGTGCGACGCCTACGCGCTCCAGGCGCTGCATGCCTACGTCGAACGGGCGATGACGGATGAGGGACTGAACGACCCCGAGCTCATCGCCGAGGCCCGGGACCCGCTGCACCCCTACCAGCGGTACCTGGCACGGGCGCTGATCGACGAGTCCCAGGCCGCCGCGCAGATCTTCGACGAGATGGTGGCGATGACCGAGCAGATACTGCGGCAGATCGACGAGCAGCGGCCCGACCCGCCGGCCGCGGACCTGAGGACCCGCGCCGCGGTCACGCTCGCCATGGCCCTGGGCATCCCCGCGTTCCAGGCACACATCTCCCGCAGCATCGGCACCGACATCCTCTCGCCCGACGGAGACCGGCGCGTCATCCTGGCCGTGCTCGACATCCAGTCACACCCGACAATCAGCCCGGACACCGCCCGCACGCTGCGGCAAGGGCTGGACAAGCCGCACGCCTGACCAGCCGGCCGCCAGCCGGCACGGACACGGCGCGTCACGTTCCCCCCGCTGCTATGCGACGCGCCGAATCTTGCGCGTCCGCCACAACCCTCACGCCGGCTGAGCCATGGCCTCATCCTGACCCTCCACCTTGCCCGAAACCCGACCCCACCAGCCCCGTCCAGGCACGGCCCCGGGTTCTCAAGGCTCTTCGGCTGCCTGTTCACCGCCGCCTGCGGCCCACCCACGGCACCGGCCTGACCAGCCGGCCCGGTCACCGCACCCCGACGGCCGCACGGCCATCCAGTCCCCGTCCCCGAACCAGGAAACCAGGACAGGCCGCAGGACACGTCAGCGGCAGAAAGCCCACGGCCGGAATCGCTCCCAGGATTACATCACCCAGCCGCCAGCTCGCGAGGTCGCCACTCATATCCGGCCGGTGGATTGAGGCTAAGCGCGTGGCCGGGAATGCGAACCGACGCTTGCGCTGGTGGGTAAGGGCTTTCGCCAGACCGGCAGCTTCTCGGCCGCGACGGATGGCCGGGTTACGGCATCTGGGTCAGGCCAGAAGCCGGCAACTATTCCGCCCGTCTTCCTAACAGGCGGCGAATCCCTGCGGGTGGGTGCCGGGCCCAGGCTCCTGCCGGCCTATGCGGCCTTCCTTTCTTCGAGCGACGGTGCCAGCTCCTTGCCATGCTCAGCGCCAGGCTCGGCCGCAGGGAGGGCAGCGCGTGTGCCGGTGACTTCGGAGCCGGGTGCCGCGCCGTGTGCTTTCCAGCCAGGATGGGCATCGGCCCAGAACACCAAGCTGATCCAGACGGCGAGAACAACGACAGCCACGATCGGAACGACGATGGGGACCAGGAACGATCCAGTCATAGCCGACTCCTCCTCCCGGAGGGCACACGCCCTGTCGGGCCGCGCCGCCGAGCACAGGCCCGGCGGCGTACGCAATGATCTCTCGTTCTCGATGCCACCGCCGCGCTGCGATTCGCGCCAGGGACCAACGGCCCCCTTTTGGCCCTGGCTTGCGGCCCCAGCCAGGTTTGGGGCGATCCGGGAAGCCAGTGGCAGTTGACCCCTGGGTGCGGGCGGATTGTCGGCACCGGAGGTTAATGTCGTCGGCATGGCTGAGTTCATTGGGACCGATATGCGCGGCTCCCGGTTCGAGCGCGTCGACCTGAGCGGCGCTCAGCTGCGCGCCGTCGACCTGGCCGGCGCCACGTTCCGCGGCGTCGACCTGAACGGCGCGGTGATGCGGGGCGTCGAACTGGCCAACGTCGACATCCACGGCGAGATCCTGAACGTGACGGTCAATGGCGTCGATATCGGGCCCCTCGTCGACGCCGAGCTCAACCGGCGCTATCCCGACCGGGCGAAGATGCGCCCGGCAGACCCCGCCGGGTTCCGCGAGGCGTGGGACATCCTCGGGCAGCTCTGGGAGCAGACCGTCGAACGGGCCCGCCGCCTGCCGCCGGAGCTGCTGCACGAGTCGGTCGACGGCGAGTGGTCGTTCATCGAGACGCTGCGCCACCTGGTGTTCGCGACCGACTCCTGGATCAGGCGGGCGATCCTTGGCGACCCGTCGCCGTGGGACCCTCTCGACCTGCCGTGGGACGAGATGCCCGACACGCCGGGGGTGCCCCGCGACCGTGGCGCACGGCCATCGCTCGACGCGGTGCTCGAACTGCGCCGCGACCGGATGTCCACCGTGCGCCAGGTCATCGAGGGCCTGACCGACTCCTCGCTGGACGACCGCACCGAACCGGTCGAGGGACCCGGCTGGCCGCCGGCCCGCAGCTTCCCGGTGCGCGAATGCCTGCTGTGCATCCTCAACGAGGAATGGGAGCACCGGCTCTACGCTGAGCGAGACCTGGACGCCTTGGAATCGCGGTGCCCGTAGCGGGCCTGTGGCTTAACACCAGAACGCCTTGCGGGCGCGGCGGCTCCTGCGGGGCGCGGCAGCCGTTGCGGGCGCGGCCCTTGCGGGCGGGGCGGCGCTTACTGACCCGGGCCCTCCGCGGCTGTCGTGGCGCGCTGAGGGGGCGGGCGTCCGTAGCGGTGGCGGTGGATCAGGTAGGCCGGCGGCCCGGCGAGGAGGGGCAGCCAGTAAGAGGCGATCCGGTAGCCGAGGGTGGCCAGGAAGGCGTAGCCGGGGTGGACGCCGGCCAGGATCAGCAGGCCGCTGAGGCTGGCCTCGACGATGCCCAGGCCGCCCGGTGTGATCGGGAACAGGGCGATGATGCCGGTGGCGGAGTAGGCCAGCAGGACCAGGGAGGGCCGCGGGGAGGCTCCGGTGGCGCGCAGGGCGGCCAGCAGGCACCCGTAGTCGAAGCCGAGGCGGCCGGCGGTGAGCACGGCCGCCTCGGCCCATTTCCTGCCCAGGACGGCCCTGATCGTGTCGCGTTCGGACAGCAGCCGCTGGTCCAGGCCGGTGAGCGGCGGCCGGCGGCCGCGGGTGATCCGGTTGCGCAGGTTCTGCGCCACGCGCCCGAGGGTGGCCAGCGGCCGCTCGGTGCGCAGGACGATCACGCCGAAGATGGCGTACAGGGCGAACCCGGCCAGGCCAAGCAGGGCGGTGTGGATGAGCCCAGGGCTGGCCGGCGCGCCGGCCACGATGGCCGGCAGGGCGAAAACCGGCAGCGCCAGCAGGCCGCCGACGCCGATCAGCGAGAACGCGGTCAGCCCGCCGACGGCGGTGTCGGTGTCGAACCCGGCCTCGGTGAGCATGCGGAACTGGACGGCGGCACCTGCGGCGTCGCCGCCGGGCAGGCTGTCCGTGACCGCGTTGCCGGCCAGCCCGGCGGTGACCACGGCCAGCCAGCCGCGGGTGCGCAGCGCCAGCCGCTGCAGCGCGAAGTTGCAGGTGAACGAGGCCAGCTCGGCGGCCAGCGCAACCATGAACCAGGCGGGGTTCAGCGTGGACAGGCGCGGGAAGGCACCCAGCACCGCGATCAGCCCGGGCAGCACCAGGTAGATGGCCACGCCCGCCACCGCGATGACCAGGGCACGCTTGATGACCGTCTTCCAGGTCAGCGGGCGGGCCTGCTCGGCCTCGATCGCGGCGGCCTTCTTTGCCACCGGGGCAGGCTTCCCGTCGCCGGGGGCCTCTCCGCCGGGTTCCTGAGGATGCCTGCCAGCCGTCACGTCGTACTTCGTTCTCGAGAGGGGGTACCGTGCCGGGGCCGCGGCAGCCTTCTTTCTAGCAGGCTCCGGCTGCTCTTGCACGCCGGGCAGCGGCTCCCGGGGCGCACGATGCCCCCGCTGAGGAGCGCCTGCGGGCGGGACCTTCGGCCGTCCCCTGAGTGAGGAATGCCCCTACATACCCGCACGCACCGGACGGACGATTGGGGGCGTGACGAGAGATCGGCCGGACCGGCCGGACCGGCCGGATCGGCCGGACCGGGGCCAATGGCTGTACGTGCCGCTCGGCATGGGGTTCTTCGTGGCCCTGGCAGTGATTGGTGTGGTGATCCTGGGCCTGCTCGGGTTCGACGTCCTGTCTTATGCCTACCACCGCATGGGTATCAGCATCGGCTGGATGGCCGTCATCCTCGCCGCCGCGCTGCTGGGAAGCATGGTCAACGTCCCGATCGCCAGGCTGCGGGGCGAGGTCCACGAGGTCAGCCAGACGGTCACGGTGTTCGGGGTGAACTACCGCGTCCCGGTGGCTGTCCGGGATGGGGGTACCACGATCGCGGTCAACGTCGGGGGCGCCATTGTTCCCACGGCCACAGCGATCTACCTGATCTGCCATGACCACCTGACGCTGCACGTGCTGTACGCCACGCTCATCGTCATCGCTGTCGTTTTCGCTGTCGCCCGCCCGGTCGCGGGAGTCGGGATCGTCACCCCTGCGCTGGTTCCGCCGCTGGTGACCGCGCTGGCCGCGATCTGGCTTGGGGGCCACGCGATCGCCGCGGTTGCCTACGTATCAGGCACGATCGGCACCCTGATGGGCGCCGATGTGCTCAACATGCCGCGAGTCCGCTCGCTGCGGGCCCCGATGGTTTCGATCGGGGGCGCAGGCACCTTCGACGGAGTGTTCATGACCGGGCTGGTCGCCGTCCTGCTGGCATCGCTATGACGCCTTCCCGTCCGGCTGCCCGCCCACTCGTTCCCTTCACCAGAGCGGGCCCTGGGGCCGTCAGCCGGTGACTACCAGGTCATCGCGCACGTTTCTGACGCCCATGCCCTTCCATGCGGCGTCGATCACCATGTCGTGCTCGGCCCAGCTGCGGACATGGCCGGTGAGCGTGACGGTACCGTCGCTGGCGCCTACCAGGACGTCGCTGCCATCCGGGATCAGCGCGTACCGCTCGAGGGCGTCCTGGACCAGGATGGTCACGTCGGCAGCTTCCTCGTCGCTGAAGATCTCGATGTCGTTGACGATGTTGCGCACGCCGGTCAGCCCGGCAACGGCCTGCTCAGCGGCATCCCGCTGAAAGCCGTAGCTCACCATTCCGGTCAGCCAGACATCGCCGTCGCTGGCGCTGGCCTCGACATCGGCCGGCACCGTGACGTTCTGCGCGAGCGCGTTGTTGGCGGCCGTGGTCAGCATCGCGTCGTCTCGGTAGTCGGCGGCCGGCAGCCTCACCATCAGGTGGTTGTGCACGCTGGTGACGCCTTGGACTCGCTTGGCCGCCGCCGCCGCCTGCCGGTACTGCGGGTAGCTGGGCACCGTGCCGTTCAGCGCGACGTCCCCGTTCATGTTCTTCACCGAGATGCCTGTCGCATCGACCAGCGGGTCGAAATCCAGTTCCTTCTGGACCGCATCGCGGATGTCCTTGGTCCTCTTGACCAGATCGCGGGTGTCCTTGTTCTGTGCCACAGCCGGGTCCCCCTCCCCGTGCCAGCGAGCAGATGCTGTCGCTCCCCAGCTTGTACCCAGGGGCATCAGCCGCTAGTCGTGGCGTCCGCCGCGCGGCGCGTCACCTCAGCGGCGGCGCTGCCAGGTGGCGGAGGCCCGGTCCCGGTGCCGGTCAGGACTGGCCGGCGCCCAGGCCGGCCAGGGTCTGCTCGGCCGCCGCGTACGAGGACGCTCCGACGTGGCCGCGAGCGCGGCGTTCTACGACGCGGTGCTCGCGCCGGTGGGCGGCCGGCGCCCCTAGTGCTCCCACCAGGGCCTCCCGCGCCGGCTCGCCGGCACAGGCTCGGGGACGGGCCGCTGGTCAGGCGGGTGCCCGGCCTGCGTTCCAGCGGGCTGCGCGCCGCCGCCCGTTTCGGCGGGCTGCCCGGCCAGCGTGCCGTGCCGCCCTGCCGGGTGCCCCCCGCCATCGAACAGGTGCAGCTCGCCGCGGGCTCCGACCTTGGCATAGCCGAGGAACAGTATCCCGCTGACCAGGGTGACCAGGATCCACACCGGGTGGCCGTTCACCTGGCCCCAGTCGTTGAAACCGTGCAGGACCGCGGCCATGGCCAGCCCGATCCAGCCGACCGTGTACCACTTGTGGCGTCCCGTCGCGGCGAGCCCGATGAAGTAACCGGTCAGGCCGGCCCAGCAGGCATGGGTGATCGGGTCGGTGAGGAAGCGCCAGACGAAGTCGAGGATGAAGTACCGCACCGGGCCGATGAGCACGGCGAACAGCGAGGTCGACGCGGGGTGCCCGGTGTTGATCAGGTTCTGTATCGCTGGTATGGCCGAGCGGACCGTCAGGTAGAACTCGATGACGCCGTTGACGGTGAAGTAGTGCACGACCTCGCTGGCCCCGAAGGCCAGCCCGCTGACCGCGCCGAGGAACAGGTAATCGCGCGGCGTGAGGGACCGGCGCCGCCGGTAGAACAGGGCGACCGCCAGGACCGGCAGGGCCTTGGTGAGCTCCTCGGGTATCCCGACGCTGTAGATGCTGTGGCCGAGGCTGGCGTTGCTGGCGTGCAGCGCAACCTCCAGCGTCACGGCCAGGGGGATCTCCGTGACCAGCGCGATCGCCGTGACCACGGCGAGCATGAGCCTGGTCACGTGCTCCGGCCGGATGATGACACCGAGCAGCAGCAGCCAGGCGATCGCGAAGTACGCGGCGAAGATCCACGCGACGTGGTCGAACGTGCTCGCGCTCGGGTTCCCGCCCAGGATGACCAGGGCGATCGACGGAACGCAGATGAGCACCAGGAACAGCACCACCGGCCAGCTGCGGAGCGAGCGGTGCCGGATCCAGTCGCCGAGCGGGAGCAGGTCGTTGGGCTGCGCTCCGCGGCTGCGCCGGTCGGGCGGGACGGATGCGTGCGTCGGGATCATGGTGATCATTCCCCTAACCGGTCGGGTCTGCTGCCAGCATCACACGCCCGTCCTCGGGAGGTACTCCCAGCCTGGGGGATGTGCCCGGCGCATCGCGCCGCCGGCGGCCGTCATGAGGCGCGCCGCCACCGTGGGTTCGCCCGCACCTGGCCTGGGTAGGGCTACCCGCCTACCGGTGACCGAGGCTGCCGCACGAAGAGGGCGCAGACCATGCCAGACCGTCTCTTCCGCGACCGGAGGGATGCGGGCCGCTTCCTGGCGGGCCTTCTCGACGCGCATCGCGGCCGCCCCGATGCCGTCGTCCTCGCGCTGCCGCGCGGCGGGGTCCCCGTGGCTTACGAGGTGGCGACCGCCCTGGGTGTCCCGCTCGACGTCTTCGGGGTCCGCAAGCTCGGCGTGCCCGGGCAGGAGGAGCTGGCGATGGGGGCGATCGCCAGCGGCGGGGTGATGGTGGTCGACGACGACGTGGCCCGGGGCCTGGACATCGCCGTCGAGGTCATCCAGCACGTCGCCGAGCGCGAGGGCCGTGAACTGCTGCGACGGGAAGAGGCCTACCGCGCGGGCCGGCCCTTCCCCCAGCTCGCCGGCAAGCTGGTCATCATCGTCGACGACGGCCTTGCGACAGGTTCCAGCATGCGGGCCGCTGTCGAGGCGCTGCGCGCGCTGGAGCCCGCGCGGATCGTGGTTGCGGTGCCTGCCGCGCCGGAGTCCACATGCCGCGAGCTGTCCGCGATGGGCGCCGAGGTGGTCTGCGCGACGACGCCGTCACCGTTCGTCGCCGTCGGCAGCTCTTACTGGGACTTCACCCAGACGACCGACGAAGAGGTGCGGGACCTGCTGCGCGCCGCTCCGGGGGCGCGCCCGGCCGCCGGGACCGTGCGGGGCCCGACGGAGGCGGCGATCATCCGCGCCGAGGCGCTGCCGGTGACCGGCGGCAGGCCAGCCGACGAGGTGCTGTTTGACCTGGCAGGAGACGCGCAGTTCGTGCTGATCGGCGAGGCGACGCACGGGACCAGCGAGTTCTACGAGGCGCGCGCGCAGATGACGCGCAGGCTGATCGAGGAGCGGGGATTCTGCGCGGTCGCCGCCGAGGCCGACTGGCCCGACGCTTTCCGGGTCAACCGGTACGTCCGGGGCCGCGGCGGCGATGCGATCGCCGAGGAGGCCTTGCGCGGGTTCGAGCGCTTCCCGGCCTGGATGTGGCGGAACACGGCCGTGCTCGACTTCGTCGCGTGGCTGCGCGACCACAATGACCGGTCGGGCCCGGACGACCGGGCCAAGGCAGGCTTCTATGGCCTGGACCTGTACAGCCTGTACCGGTCGGTCCACGAGGTCATCTCGTACCTGGAGCACGTCGACCCGGCGGCCGCGGCGAGGGCCAGGGCGCGCTACGCCTGCTTCGACCACTACAGCGCGGACGACGCCCAGGTCTACGGCTTCGCTGCGGCCTTCGGCGCCGGCGAGAGCTGCGAGCAGGCGGTGCTCGAGCAGCTCGTCGACCTGCAGCGGCACGCCGCCGAGTACGCGCAGCGGGACGGGGAGATCGCCGGCGATGAGCTGTTCTACGCCGAGCAGAACGCCCGGACGGTGCGGGCGGCGGAGGAGTACTACCGCGAGCTGTTCAGCGGGCGGGTCTCCACGTGGAACCTGCGTGATCGCCACATGGCGACCACGCTCGAGGCCCTCGCCAGCCACCTGACCGCGCAGCGGGGTGCACCGGCCAAGATCGTGGTGTGGGCGCACAACTCCCACGTCGGTGACGCCAGGGCCACCGAGACCGGGACCACCGGCGAGTTCAGCGTCGGCCAGCTCGTCCGCGAGCGGCACCCGGGCAGCTGCCGCGCCATCGGGTTCACCACCTACACCGGCACGGTCACGGCGGCCAGCGAGTGGGAGGGCCCGGCCGAGCGGAAGCTGGTCCGGCCCGCGCTTGCGGACAGCGTCGAGGAGCTGCTGCACGAGGTGGGGGAGAAGGAGTTCCTGCTCCGCTTCGACGCCGCGCCGCACTCCGCGGACGCCCTGCGCTCGGCGCGCCTGGAGCGCGCGATCGGCGTCATCTACCGGCCGGAGACCGAGCGCGAGAGCCATTACTTCCGGGCCCGCGCCGCGGACCAGTTCGACGCGCTGATCCACGTCGACGAGACCCGGGCGACCGAGCCGCTGGAGCGGGCGGCGCCTGAGGAGGAGGGTGAGTTGCCCGAGACATACCCGTTCGCGGTCTGACCCTGCGGCCCACAGGGCGGTGCGGAATGCGCTCCCGGCGCCGGGCGGCCGCCAGGGATCGAATAGCGGCCCCACGCGGGGTCGCCTATGTGAAAACGGCTCCCGGAGAGACCACAATCGCTGCGCCAGCGCCTGCATCCGGCGCAGGCCGCGCGCTCCTGAATGCTCCAGCCGGGCCGCGGTCAATGGACCGATACGAGCAGGAAGATCACCACGAGTACGGTGGCCATCCCGAGAAACCAGATGACATGGCGGGTGCGGTCACCACGGTAGGAGCGAAGCTGGCCCTTCCTGACAGGGATGCCGCGATGCGACATATGGGCTTTGCTGGCATGCCAGCCAATAAAGCAGGCGAATATCAGAGCTATTGCCGCTATTCCCATGGCAGCCCGGCACGTTCGCAGCTCAGCGCGACGGTAATCCATAACGTCATACGTGCAATGGTAAGGCAAGGTAAGCGAGCCGAATGGGAGCGGCGGGCCGGCCGGGTCGCGCCGGGGCCGCCGCGGTCAGCGGGCGCTGAAGGCGCGGCCGGCCTGGTCGGCCAGGGTCACGGCGACCAGGCGGGCCTGCAGGGACGGCCGGGAATCCGGCTTGGGCTTGAGCATGAACCGCCCGTAGTACTGGCCGTTGCCAAAGGTCCGCAGCTCGATCTCCTGGGCGGGCAGGCCCTCGTCCTCGACGGCGTAGCGGTGCCGCCCGACCATGATGCTGCCATCGGCCTCCAGGCGCGGCGGGTGGCCGATCAGCGAGCCGTACTCGAACCGGCAGCCGGCCAGGTCAAGCACGCTGACGAGCTGCTTCCGGACGTGATCGACCACGACGTCCGGGGACCTGGCGGTGTGCGCGAGCTCCGCGGCCTCGTGGATCTCGGCGAGGTAGCGCGCGTCGGTGATCGCGAGCACCTGCAGCCGCCTCGCCCTGGCGGCCAGCTGGGACACGGCCACGCCGACCACCAGCAGCAGCACGGCGGTCCTGATGTCCTCCGAGCGGGAGATCGTGAACCGGTAGTAGGGCACGGTGAAGAAGAAGTCGAACCACGCGGCGGCCGATATCGCGGCCAGCGCGCCTGCCCACCGGTTCCCTATCGCGGCCACCGCGACCACCGCGACCACCAGCACCAGGGCCACGTTCGTGTTCGACCAGGTCGACCGCAGCGGGAGCAGGGCCGCGGCCACGGCCAGCGGCAGCACCACCCCGGCGGCGATCGCGGCCCGGTCCCGGGTCAGGTAGCGAGCGACCCCGCCCACCCAGCACCTCCCACGGACCGCGCATGCACAATTCCCAGCACTACAGGATGGCCCGCCGGGCCGGAGCCGGCCCGCGTCCTAACAGGATCCGAACGCCCGGGCCGTGAATCCTCACGCCGTCAATGCGGCGGCCGGACCGGTAGCGGCCCGCTAGGTTTGCAGCTGGATAGCGTGGAATATCCTGCTTATCGATTCGCTGATCTCTGCCTTACCTACCCCAAGTGAGGGACCAAGCCGCATGCGCCTGGTGACAGGGCCCCGCGAGTCAGCTACCCCGCAGGCCACCCGATGGATGGCCAGGGGGGCGCTGGCCGGCATCGGCGTGAGCGTCGCCCTGATGGTCCTGACCGGCCTGGCCGGGCCGTCGGCGGCGGTGCCGGCCTTCCGCCACGCCCCGTCCGGCTGGCCGCCGTACTTCGGCCACCTGGCGCTGCCCAACGCCCTTGTGACGTTCGTCACATGGGCCGCGGTGCTCATCGGCGGCGCGGGCCTCGCCGCCGGGCTGGTCGCGGTGCATCGCGGCTGGCGGCCCCGGGCACGGCACCTGATCATCGGCTCGGCCGTGGCGGTGCTGGCCCTGGCCCTGATCCCGCCGGTCGGCTCGACCGACGTGCTGGACTACGCGGTCTACGGCCGGATCGCGGCTCTCGGGCACAGCCCGTACCTGATGACCCCGGCGAGGCTGCGGCGCACCGGGGACCCGGTCGGCGCGATCGCGCCGCTCCCCTGGGAGCACGACCCCTCGGTGTACGGGCCGCTCGCGACGCTGACCGAGAAGATCGCCTCACAACTGGGTGGGAGCTCGGCCGCGCTGACGCTGTTCTGGCTCAAGGTGTGGGCCGGCCTGGCGTACCTGGTGATCGTGGCGGCCCTGGACCGGGCGGTGCGCTCGGACCCCGGGCGCCGGGCGAGGGCTCACCTGCTGTGGTCGGTGAACCCGCTGATGCTGCTGGCCGTGATGGCCGGCGGCCACGTCGACGGCCTTGCCGCGGCGGCCGGCGTGACCGGGCTGCTGGCCTTCCGCCGCATGAACGTGCGCAGCGGCCTGCTGGCCGGCGCCCTGATCGGGGCCGCGGTCGCGGTCAAGCTGCCGTTCGCGCTGTTCGGCATCGGCGCCGCCCTGGTGGCTTACCGCTCGCCGCGCGTGCTCGCCGGGCTCGGCGCCGGCGCGGCCGCAGTGCTCGTGCCCGGTTACCTGCTGGCCGGGGGCGGACGCGCGCTGGTGGTCGAGGTGCGGCGGGGGGACGCGGCCGTCGACCTCTACGAGCCGTGGCAGTTCCTGTACCGGGTGCTGGACTGGCACAGCCCGAGCCAGCGGATCGACCTGATCGCGCTGGTCGCGGCGGTGCTGCTCGCGGTGCTGCTGCTGCTGCGCCTGCCCGGCGGGCCGCCCGGCCTGCCCGCCATCCGGCCGGCCCTGGCGCTGAGCCTGGCCTGGCTGGTCACCTCGCCGCAGCAGCGCCCCTGGTTCGACGCGATGATCTTCCCCCTGCTCGCCGTGATGCCCGCCACCCGGCTGGACTGGATCGCGCTGGCCCGGGGCGTGGTGGCCAGCGTGGCCGAGCTGCCAGGCATCCTCTTCTACACGCAGCTCAGCCCGCACTGGCTCTCCCTGGCCGATGACGTCGTCGCCCGTGACCTCGCACCGCTGGCGCTGCTGGCCATAGCGGCCGCGCTGATCTGGCTCTGCGTGACCCGGCGCTGGCCGCTCGGCAGCGGCGCGGGACACCCGCCCCCGGGCACCGGCTTGCCGGTGGCCGGCGGCGGCTCGGTCAACGTCACCGAGCCGGTGCCGGGACGATCTACGTAAGCTGGGGCAATGACCAGCACCGAGGCCAGAGCCGACACCCTCGCCGCCGCCCGTGAGCTGCTGAGCCGCCACCCGGTTCTCGACGGCCACAACGACCTGCCCTGGACCCTGCGGGTGGCCGGCGACGTCGGCGTGGACACGACCGACCTCGCCGGGCCGGTCGCGTCGATCCAGACCGACCTGCCCAGGCTGGCCAGCGGCGGCGTCGGCGCGCAGTTCTGGTCGGTGTACGTCTCGGCGGACCTGGCGGGGGAGACCGCGGTCACCACCACCCTGGAGCAGATCGACCTCGTGCGCGAGCTCATCCGGCGCTACCCGGATGCCCTGGAACTCGCGCTGACCGCCGATGATGTTGAACGGATCGCCGCCGGCGGGAAGGTGGCGTCGCTGATCGGGGCCGAGGGCGGGCATTCGATCGGCTGCTCGCTGGGCACCCTCCGCGCGTTCTACGCGCTGGGCGTCCGCTACCTGACCCTCACCCACAACCGCAACCTGCCCTGGGCCGACTCGGCGACCGACGAGCCCGCCGCCGGCGGGCTGACCGCGTTCGGCCGCGAGGTGGTGCGGGAGATGCAGCGGCTCGGCATGCTCGTCGACCTCTCGCACGTGTCGCCGGACACCATGCGCGACGCCCTGGACACGGCCGAGGGGCCGGTGATCTTCTCCCACTCATCGGCGCTGGCGATCTGCGACCACCCGAGGAACGTGCCCGACCACATCCTCGCCAGGCTGCCGGCCAACGGCGGGGTGTGCATGGTGAACTTCGTCCCCGCCTTCGTCTCCCAGGCGTGCCGGGACTGGGAGCAGGAGTTCGCCGAGGAGATGAAGCGGCGGGGGTTCGACTTCCGGAACGTGATGGGGCGGGGCCAGGCGCGCGAGGAGCGCGCGGCGTGGGTCGCCGGGCACCCGCGGCCGCCGGTGACCCTGGCCGAGGTGGCCGACCACATCGAGCACGTCAGGGATGTCGCCGGCGCCGGCCACGTCGGCATCGGCAGCGACTACGACGGCGTCGACTGGCTGCCCGAGGGCCTGGAAGACGTCTCCTGCTACCCCGCGCTGATCGCCGAGCTGCTCGACCGCGGCTGGAGCGAGGCCGACTGCGGGAAGCTCGCCAGCGGCAACATCCTGCGGGTCCTGCGCGCCGCGGAAGAGACCGCCCGGGCGCTCTCGGCCAGCCGCGGGCCGTCCCGTTCAAGAATCGAGGATCTGGACGGCCCGGCCGCCGCGGTCAGCTGAACGGGGTCCTGGGCCTGTCCTGCAGCTCACCGTCCAGGTAGACGTCCACCTTCTCGTCGTAGAAGCAGGCGAGGCCGGCGACCTTCTGGCTCTCCGGCAGCGGGGCCCGGTAGATCCACACGACGTCGGTGTGCACCCCCTTGCCCGTGTCCACCGTCCAGTAGGACGCCGCGCCCTTGTACGGGCAGTGGGTGACCATCGCCGACGGGCGCAGCAGGTCCATCCGGACGTCGGTGAGCGGCAGGTAGTGCCGGGCGGGCAGGCCGGTCTCGAACAGGATCCTCGGCTGGCGCGACTCGGCCACGGTGACGCCGTCCAGCTCGATGCGCACGTGCCGGGAGCTGGCCAGGATGTCCACCCGCTTGTACGGGTCGCGCGGGTGGGTATAGACCGGCTCATCCTCCTCGAACCACTCGCTCATCGCGTTCCAGTCGACGCGGACCAGGCCGCGGAGCTGCTCGAGCGGGGAGTCCGGGTAACGCAGCGCCGCCCGCTCCGCGGTCGCCGTCGCCGTCTTCACGTGCAGCACCTCGCCGTCGCCGCGGCTGGGCGAGTGCTCGGTCTCGCCCGCGGGGATCAGCGAGGCGCGGACGTCGGACGCTGGCACGTAGTACGTGGGGTAGTAGGGCCGCTCCCAGACCAGGAACGGCGTCCGGGTGTCGGCGACCAGCTCGCCGCTGTAGTAGACGCGGACCCGCTTCTGCCCCTGCTCGATCCTGACGCTGCCTCGCGAGCTCTCGCTCATGCCGACCTCCCGGACCGCTGCTGACCCCGAACATACAGGGCGCGACCCGGGCAGCGGCGGGCGGCCGCTGTCCGCGTCCGCTGCCGCGGAGGCGGTAGCGTTTTTACATGCGCCTGGGGGTCCTGGATGTCGGTTCCAACACGGTCCACCTGCTCGTGGTCGACGCTCACCAGGGCGCGCGGCCCGTTCCCGCGTTCTCGCACATCGCCGAGCTCCGCCTGGGTGACCACCTGGACGCCGAGAACCGGCTGACCAGGGAGTGCGCGGTGCGGCTGCGCGATTTCGTGACCGATGCCCTGCGCATCGCCGAGGACAAGGGCGTGCAGGAACTGCTGGCGTTCGCGACCTCGGCCGTGCGGGACGCCGCCAACGGCGACGAGCTGCTCGCCTGGATCCGGGAGGAAACCCAGGTGGACATCAAGGTTCTCCCCGGCGCCGACGAGTCGCGGCTGACGTTCCTGGCCGCGCGGCGCTGGTTCGGCTGGTCGTCGGGCCGGCTGCTGATGCTGGACATCGGCGGCGGCTCGCTGGAGATCGCCTCCGGGGTCGACGAGGAGCCCGGCGTCGCGGTCTCCCTGCCGCTCGGCGCCGGCCGCCTGACCAGGGACTGGCTGGCCGGCGACCCGCCGTCGGGAGACGAGGTGCGGCAGCTGCGCAAGCACGTGCGGGCGGAGATCGCGGGCACGGCGGGCGCGGTCATGCGGGACGGCAGGCCCGATCACGCGGTCGCGACGTCCAAGACGTTCCGGCAGCTCGCCAGGATCGCCGGGGCCGCGCCGTCCAGCGAGGGGGCGTACGTGCGGCGGCTGCTGCGGCACGCCGACGTGACCGCCCTGGCCGAGCGGCTGCCGCGGACCACGGTGGCCGAGCGGATGAAGCTGCCCGGGGTATCCAGGGGGCGTGCACCGCAGCTCGCCGCCGGGGCGATCGTGGCGGACGCGGCGATGGACCTGTTCGGCCTGCCCGAGCTCGAGGTCTGCCCCTGGGCGTTGCGGGAGGGCGTGATCCTGCGGCGGCTGGACGCCCTGCCCGGCTGACGGCTGACCCCCGGGCTTGGCCGATGAATGTACCGCCGGTGGGGCTGTAACCCCGCTTTTGGTACATCCATGCGGCCGGGGCCCGGGGCCCGCGGAACCTGCGGCGAGGGACAGTCAGGTCATTCCGGGTCGATCCGGACGTTGTCCTGGGTGTCCTCGGCGGCCTCGGGCCGGGTGCTGCCCGCGGCGTGCCGTGCACCCTCGCTGGTCCCGGCCGGCCGGCCCGCGCCGAGGTGGCTGTCGGCCTCGGCGCGGCCGTTCGGCGTCCGCGCCG
>JASHPR010000080.1 GCA_030038015.1 Streptosporangiaceae bacterium | reverse complement strand
CTGACTTTCACCCGCCTGCGGCTGGCAAAAGCCAGGTAGCCGAAGACAAACAGCAGCTCGAGCGCCAGGATGGGCTGGACCAAAGCCAGCGCGCCGAAGTGCATGGCGGTCAGCTGGAAGACGAACCCGAGGATCATGCTGGCCACGCCAAGCAGCCAGACCGGCCGGCGGGCGAGACGGAACACAAGCCAGACATCAAAGCCCGCTGTCTCGCTGCTCCTGGCACCAATGCGCTGGCACACCGAGGCAGTCGCCGTGCACACGCTCGCCGCGACGGCCAGCAGGATCGCCGTCACCATCAGCTCCCGCTTCACGTCCCGGGCCGTCCCGCGATCCGCCTGGCCTTCGGCGGGCACCGAGCAGCAGCCCGTGCCGGGCATCCGGTGGCGGCGGGGCAGCCCACCCAGCCTCACGTCTCCAGCCGCTGGAACAGCATGGGGATCTCCGTAATTCCGCCTGCGAGGCAGCCCCGAGCTGCCGTCCCTGGCTTGCCCGGTACCGGTCAGCGAGCGGCCCAGCGCTCGGTCTGCTCCTCCAAGGTGGGCGGGTCGCCGGGGCGGCCTCATCGGCGAACACGCTGGCAGGCGGTGCGCTGGTGGCAAGCTGTTCGATCTGCTACGGCGGCAACAAGGTCGGTTACATCGGCGAGAGCGGCACGCTGACCTACAGCGATGTCAGCGTCCCGGCCTCGAGGACCTACAACGTGACCATCATCTGCTGCGACGGCTCAGCGACCGGCCGTCAGGCCGACATCACCGTGGACGGCGGCACGCCGCAGCTGCTGTCCTTTACGCCACGGGCAGCTTCGACTCGGTCGGCGCGATGACCATGACCGCCACGCTGACGGCTGGGAACAACACGATCGAGCTATCGAATCCGACGGCGTACACGCCAGACATGAACGAGATCATCCTGGCCAGCTCGCCAAGCTGACGCGAACTGACGCTCGCGGCGGGCGCGGCCACTCGGCCGTCTCGCCGCGCGCCGGTGTGAGAGCTTCGGGGCGCGGGAAATCTGAGGGGCCCCAGGTCGCGGCGCATGGACTGGGCAGAAACCGGCGGGTTCACGTCGCCTGGCTGCGGATCTGCTCCATCAGGCCAGCGGCTGACCCGTCGTGCACTATGACCGGGGGGTGGCGCCGGGATGCGGGCATGCCACCAGCCGTCCAGGCCCCGCCAGGCTTTGCAGCCGGGAACTGCTCGGCGATCGCCCTGATCTGGCGGTCCCGCTCGGCAATCGGTCGGCGTTTAGGACGGCCCCCACTAGGACGGCCGGTCACCGGGCATTCCAGCTACCTGTGAACCGAGATCAGGCGCGTACTCGACCTCGTCCTGCCCGCCCCCGCAGCCGACGCAAAACACGGTCCCGGTGGTGAAGCCGTTCGCCATCAGATGTAAGTGGGTGGCGGCGAGATCGGCGGGCTCACCGACCCGGACGGCCAGCACTCTCGACGAGCTCGGACGAGCGGCAGCCTCGTGTCTGGGTTGGCGATCTTCCAGGGGAGCAGCCTGAACTGAATGATGTGGCCTGTATGAATCATCTCAGAAGACTCTTACAGTATGAATGGAGTTAAAAATAATGGTATATGCTTAGCATCCAAAAATAATCACAGAAAGTAATCTTCCTCCGAAGTAATCCTTCTACGCGATTCTGTGCGTCTATAACCGGGGAGGCAAAGGTGCAGCCCCATCGGTGACCAAGGCGGCTGGCCACGTTCGTGGATCGTGGCAGCCTAATGAGCTATGCCTGACATACGCAATGGGGGGTCTTTGACCACGCGCGTCAATCCTGAGCCGATACCGACCTATTCACGAAGGAGCGATGGAAAGGCACTAGAAGCGGGCACTCGTCGCTTTGCTGAGTCGCAGAAGGCCGGGCTTTCGGCCCTGAGCGATCTCGCCATAACAGGACCGCTACCGGTCCTGTCGCCATCTGTGGCGGTACCCGTTCGCCTGCCTGCCAGCAAGGCTCATGTGACTGGAGAGCCCAGAGCCGTCACGGCTGCCACCAATAAGTCACAAGTGTCAGTGCCGACCGGTCGGGGGTCGTGTATCACCACTGCTCACAGGGCGGGGTCACCGCGCACGGCGACAGTTCCGGTTCCAGGGGTTAGGGCTCCCCTTCATCGCCGTCCCTCCAAACACCATGTCGGCTTGGGAGCAGCGGAAACGCTCGTCGCGCGGCTGGCCCGGTTGATCACCGATCACTCGCGCCGTTTCACTCTTTTTAGCTTGGTTGGCACCGGCGGGCTGGCTGTGGGGGTGGCGCTCCAAGGTTTCCTGCAGCGAGGTGGGCTGTCATCCTGGGCTGCCTTCGGCATCCAAGCGATCATTCTCATTCAGGTCATGTTCATGGCTAATCGGCTGATGACCTGGCGCCACCGGCGAGTACGCCTGCCGGCTGCGCTCGCCCGCTGGAACGCCCAGCGAATCGTGGTCGCGGCCATGTCGCTTGGGGCTTACTGGCTGCTCGCTCGTGAGGGTGCTCCGTGGGGTGCCGCGAACACGGCGGTAACGGCCGCGTTCACGCCTGTTCAGTACGCCATAGGTCATGCCTGGTCCTTTGCCCCTTACCGACCCCAGGGCGGGAGTTTGACCGGTAAGAGCGAGGGCAGTCCAGCTCTCCTCAGGACAGCTGGCCCCGCAGCGTCGGCTAGAGCGCTGGCGACACCATCTGTTTCGCAGTTGCCCGGCGCAGGTGGTTGGCCCACATGCCAGCTCTCTCCAGCCGCGGTGAGACCTCTTCCGCGGGCAGGCGCGGGGCGTATGGATAGGGTGGTGCCGGATTGGGGTTTGGAGGGCATGCAGCGGCCCGAGCTGCGCAGGGGTTGGGTTTCGCTTGCGCCGCTCGGTCTCTATTTTGTGCTGGCGGTCCAGGCGGTTTCGTCGCTGCGCCTGGTGTGGTCTAACACCGCTTTTTTGGATGAGGCGACGTATCTGTTTGTGGGCCATGTGGAGCTGGCTCACTGGCTGACCGGGACGCCGGTGCCAGCGTACCCGACATACTTGTCGGGGGCCCCAGTGATTTACCCGCCGCTGGCGGCTCTTGCTGATGATGTTGGCGGGCTTGCCGCGGCACGGCTTTTGTCGCTATGTTTCATGCTCGGCGCGACGTGCCTGCTGTGGGGCATGACGGCTCGCCTGGCCGATCGCCGATCCGCGTTTTTTGCAGCGGCGATGTTCGCGGCGCTTGGTCCCACGCAGTACTTAGGCGCCTTTGCGACCTACGATGCCATGGCTTTGTTTTTGATGGCTGCCGCGGCGTGGTGCGCGGTGGCTGCGCGCGACCGGGCCGACTCGGCTTGGCTGGTGCTGGGTGGGGCGGTTTTGCTGGCGCTCGCCAATGCGACGAAATATGCGACCGGGCTGTTCGACCCGGTCATCATCGCTCTTGCTGGGCTGGGCCTGGCGGCTAAATGTGGCGTGAAGCCCGCGCTGGGCCGCGGCGGTTACCTGGCTGTTTCGTCGATGGGCCTGATTGGTGTGCTGCTGGCGGTTGGCGGCCCTTTGTATGTTACCGGGGTGCTCTCAACGACGGTCGCCCGGGCAAACGGCGGGGCCTCACCTGTTGTGGTCCTTACCGACTCGGCCAGGTGGATCGGTCTGGTGTGCGTGATCGCGGCGCTTGCGGTTGCGGTTGCTTGGTTCTGTCATCAAGACCGTTTTCAGATAGCGATCTTTGCGGTGCTGGCTGCGGCAGGGCTGCTCGCACCGCTTAACCAGGCACGGATCTTGACAACGACGTCGCTTTCTAAGCATGTCGATTTTGGCGCGTGGTTCGCCTCTGCCGCGGCCGGGTACGCAGTTGCCCGGCTGTCGGCGATCGG
>JASHPR010000771.1 GCA_030038015.1 Streptosporangiaceae bacterium | reverse complement strand
GCCCCGCTGGCCCGCGCCCTCCCGTCCTGCGGCCCGGCTCCCGGCCGCCCGTAAACCTCTGGTCCCGGCGCGCCTCCGGCCTAACATGCATGAGTCATGCATGAGAACGCGCAGCGCGCCGGTGCCGCACGGCTGGCCAACCTGTTCGGGGCCGCCGCGCTGGCGGCGACCGGCGCGCTGACAGCGGCCGCCGCCGCGGTGACCGACGGCGGGCTGAGCGCCGCCGCGGCGCTCGTGACCCTGGCCAGCGAGCCGGGGATCGGGGTGACCGAGCTCGGGCGTCGGCTCGGCCTGTCGCAGCCCGGGGCCACCCGGCTGATCGAGACGCTGGTGAGCCGGGGGCTGGTCCGCAGCTACCCGGAGCCGGGCGGCCGGACGGTGGCGCTCAGGCTGACCGAGGTGGGCGGCGAGAAGGCGCGGCTGATCCTGGGCGAGCGCGAGCGCCGCCTCGCGGCCCTGCTCGCCCCGCTGGACGAGCCGGCCGGCCAGGGCCTCGATGCTGCCCTGTCCCTGATTCTCGGGCGGTTGACCGACGACGGCGCGCCAGCCCACAAGACCTGCAGGCTCTGCGATGAGCAGGCATGCGCGGGGGCCTCACCATGCCTGGTCGACCTGGCCTGGCGGCGTCGGGGCCAGCCGTGCTAGCAGTCCTCCTCTCGCTCGTGTCCGCCGTCGGCTATGGCGGCTCGGACTTCGCCGCGGGGCTGGCGGCCAGGGGCGTCAGCGTGCTCAGGGTGACGGTGATGTCGGAGGTGGTCAGCGTGGCCGTGGTTGGGCTGGCGCTGGCCGCGACCGGCGGCGACCCGCCAGGGCGGCGGGCCGTCGCCTGGGGTTGCATGGCCGGGCTGGCCGGGGTCTGCGGGGCGCTGGCGCTTTACGCCGGCTTCCGGCACGCCGCGTTCAGCGTCGCCGGGCCGCTCAGCGCGGTCGGGGCCGCAGGCTTCTCGGTGCTCGCCGGGCTGCTGCTGGGCGAGCGGCCGACCGCCTTCGCCCTCGCCGGGATCATCCTGGCGCTGCCCGCGATCGTCGGCGTGTCCGTCAACGTCCGCACGGGCCCGGACGAGCTCGTCCAGGAAGTGCCGCCCGCCGCGGCGCCCGCGGATCAGGCCCGGCCACCCGGCAGCCGTCTGCCCGCAGGCGTGGGCTACGGGCTCATCGCGGGAGCCTGCTTCGCGCTGCTGTTCATCGGGCTGAACCGGGCCGGGTCCGGCAGCGGGCTGTGGCCGGTGCTGTGCAGTCAGACCACCGCGCTGGTGGCTGTCGGCTGCGTCGCCGCGTTCACCGGCAACCTCCGCCTGCCCGATGGGAGCGGCGCCTGGCTGGCCGCGACCGCCGGCATGACCGGTTCGCTGTCGACGATCCTGTACTTCATCGCCACGCACCGGGGCCTGCTCGCGATCGCCGCGGTGGTCACGTCGCTTTACCCGGCGGTGACCATCATGCTCGCCCGGGCGCTGCTCGGCGAGCGTCTGACCGCCGTCAGACTGGCCGGGCTGTCGCTCGCGGCAGCCTCCGTGGCGCTCATCGCGGCCGGCGGCGGGTAACGCTGAGGCGCCGGAGCGCTGGCCGACGGCTGACGGGCCGTCGGCCCAGCCGCCGGCTGCGAGGTGTCGCCCAAAGCCAGGTGCCGCCGGGGCCTAGACTTGAGGTGCCGGTCCCGCGGATGGCCGGCCGGTGGATCGCGGAGGCCATGATGGTCACCTGGCTTGTCGGCGCTGTGGCGCAGCTGACCGGCTACTGGCTGCCCGCCGGTCACGCCGCCACGCCGTCCGCGTCCGGCCTGATGGCGGTGGCTGCGGTCGCGCTGACCTGCATGGCCGTCGCTTTCCTCGCCCGTGGCGCCAAGATCGCGGCGGCGGTGACCGCCCGGCCGCTGATCCGTGCCGCCATGCTGCGCGAGAAGTCCTGGTCAGCGGCGTTCCAGCGGCAGCTCAACCCGGACGCGGCGGGCCGGGCCCGTCCGAGGGCGCCATCGGCGCGCCCGGCGGCCGCCTGACCAACCGCGTTCCGCACCCGCCGTCCACCGCGCGATAACAGGTGCCCCTTGGGTGGTGCCCGCGCGGGTGGCGCCGGCGCGCACACCGCCGGCGCGCACATCGCCGGCACGCCCTGCCGGCGCACCATACCGCCGCACCCTGGCCCGCGCACACTGCCCTCATGCACGGGCCGCCGGCGGGCGCGGGTTGGTCTCCCGGCCGTCTCCAGCTCTCATCCGCCTTGCGAACCGCTGGAGGTACCTGCCGTGTTCAGCCCGTTCGACGACGCCGTTGGCGTCGCCTATCACGTTGTGGCCGTGCTCGCCGCTTCGCTCACCCCGCTGGCCGGGGGCATGGCGGCCGCGGCGGCCATCGTCCTCTTCACCGTCGCCGTGCGGCTGCTGCTGCTGCCGCTCAGCTATCACGCGATCCGCGGCCAGGCCCGCCAGGCCAGCCTGGCCCCGCAGATCCAGGCCTTGCGCCAGCGCCACGCCGGCCAGCCCGACCGGCGGCAGCGCGAGCTCACCGAGCTGTACCGGCGGGAGGGCACCGGGCTGCTCGCGGGGTGCCTGCCGCTGCTCCTGCAGTTGCCGTTCCTGAGCGTGATGTACACGCTGTTCCGCTCGGGCACCATCGGCGGCCGGCCTAACGGCCTGCTTGGCCACGGCCTGTTCGGCGCGGCGCTGGGCAGCCACTGGCTGAGCGGGCCCGGGCCGGTCAGCGCCCAGGGCCTGGTGTTCCTGGGGCTGTTCCTGCTGCTGGCCGCCGTGGCCTGGCTGTCCGCCCGGATCGCGAGGAAGCCGGCAGGCTGGCTCGCCGCGCCGCAGGCTGAGGTCGGCCTGGCGGCCAGGCGAAGCGGGGCCGGGCGCCCGCCAGCCCCCGGCCAGCCGGGCGGGGCCATGGGCCTGCTGACACGGGTCATGCCGTACCTGACGGTCGCCATCGCCGCGGTGCTGCCGCTGGCCGCCGGCCTTTATCTGCTGACCACCACGGCGTGCGCCGCTGCCGAGCGCGCGGTGTTCGTCCGCGGGGTGGCACCGGCCCGCGGCCCGGACTCCGGGCCGCGGGAGAAGCGCGCATGGCGCAGATCGCCGCGCGGATGGACGAGGCGATCACCGCGGCGTCGAAGAATGATGAGCCGGCCATCGAGCAGATAGCGGGCGACGTTCGCGGGTTGCCCGCGGCGTTCCGGTGCCCGGTTTTGCGCCCGGGCCTGAGCCGCGGGCAATCACGCGCCACGGAGGATTTCGGCGTCTGGCCGGCGGGTCGCGGCGGTAATGAAGACGGCAGACAGTAGCGTGCCTTTCTGAGCGCTACAGCATTAAGCTTTTTCCGGATTGTTGCCATGAACGCCGATGTGCGTTCCGGACTTTCGGTGATTGCAGCGCTCCTTTTTCGGCGCCAGCGCCTGGAATGCCGGCTGCCTTGCGGCCGCTGGCGGCGGCCGGCGGCTGAGCGTCCTGTCGGGGGACAGGGCGGGTGTGACGGGGGAGGACATCGCTGACCATGGCTTGGGAGATATCGACCGCGCATAGCGTCCGTTTGCCAGCCGTTCCCGCCTGCCGCGGAGAGCATGGCTTAGCCAGCGCACCGTGCCGCCGCCCTGCCCGCTGACTCACGCGCAGAGCCATCCGGTGAAGTGAGAGGGCGGTATCCAGCATGCTCCCACGCCAACTGCCCGGTCTGGCACGGCCATGGCGCCCGCTGGCCACGGTCATGGCCGCTGCCGCCCTGGCGACGCCGGTGGTGGCCAGCGGCGCTCCGGCGGCCGCTCAGCCCGCGCTCACGGCTCAGCCCGCACTCAAGACGGTGTCGTACCGGGGGTACTCATTCGAGGTGCCACGCTCCTGGCCGGTGATCCGCCTGGGCGGCTCCGGGCGGACCTGCGTCCGCTTCGACGTGCAAGCGGTCTACCTCGGCAGGCCGGCCGCCGACGAGTCCTGCCCAAGCCTGCTGGTGGGGACGACGCAGGCGCTGCTGATCCAGCCCGCGCCCGGCTCGTCCGCCCGGTCCTCGGTCGAGGACCCGGTGGCCAGGAAGATCGCGGTGAGCGCGCCGCGGATCAGCATCACCGCGACGTTCGATTCCGACCCCGGCCTGGTCTCCCAGATCCTGTCGAGCGCGTCGCTGCCCAAGGCGACCATCCGTAACCCCGCCCCGAGAGCCGCCACCATCGAGACCGCTGCCGGGCAGGACGCGGCGGCACCGGCGCTGTCGCCGAGGGTCGCGGACTACCGGGGCCTGGGCTTCGACGCCTGCGCAGCGCCGAGCGCGGCGTACATGAGCGCCTGGCGCCGGTACTCGCGGTACCGGGCGATCGGCGTTTACATCGGCGGCTCAGACGAGGCCTGTGACCAGTCCAACCTGACCCGCGGCTGGCTCACGGCCGAGGCAGCGGACGGGTGGCATTTCATCCCGATGTACGTCGGCCCGCAGGCGGAGTTCGGCGAGCTCGGCGCGCATCCAGGCCACCAGGGCCGCGCGGCGGCGAACGATGCGGTTGCGCAGGCCGAGCGGCTCGGCTTCGGGGCAGGCACCCCCCTGTACTACGACATGGAGGCCTACCTGCCCGATGAGACCGGGAATGTCCTGCGGTTCCTGACGTCGTGGACATCGAGGCTGCATGCTCTCGGGTATTCGTCGGGGGTCTACAGCAGTTCCTCCGCCGGGATCGCCGCCCTTGCGCACCAGTACTCGACACACAGGTACGCCCTGCCCGATGTGATTTTCGACGCTTTGTGGAACGGCGAGGAGAACTCGGCGGACCCGGTGCTGACGGCCGGGGAGTGGCCCGGTCACCACCGGGTGCATCAGTTCGCCGGCAATGTCTCACAGGCCTATGGCGGAGCCGACATCAACATCGACGAGGATTATGTGAACGTTGAGCTGTCCGGCTCTGCGGCCGCATCGCCCGTGCCGTCCGGCGATGAGAGCGGCTGGGGGACCGTCGGCGTCTGGTAAGCGGGTGGCCCTCCCGCCGCGCGGCGGGAGGGCCACCCGGCAGGGCGTCAGTTGCTGATGATGCTGGACGGCTTGCGCCACTGGACCGTGGGCAGCATGGCCTCCCGGCGGACCCGGTGCGCGTACCGCTTGGTGATCTCGAACAGCGACTCGATCAGCGTGTCGGACAGCAGGTGAGGCTCGAGCCCGAGCCCGACGAGCCCGGTGTGCACCACGTTGTAGTGGTGGTTCTCCAGTTCCACCCGGGGGTTGTCGACGTACTCGACCCGGGCGGCGTCCGGGCTCGCCTCCATGATGGTGTCCGCGATCTGCTGCAGCGACATGAACTCGGTGATCTGGTTGAACACCCGGAACTCACCCCGGTCGGCCGGGTTCTCGCAGGCCAGCTGGATGCAGCGGACCGTGTCGCGGATCTCGATGATGCCGCGCGTCTGGGTGCCGTTGCCGTAGATGGTCATCGGCCTGCCGAGCACCGACTGGATGACGAAGCGGTTCAGCACCGTCCCGAAGACGGCGTCGTAGTCGAACCTGGTCGCCAGCCGGTCGTCCCTGGCGGTCTCCGGGGTCTGCTGGCCGTACACGACGCCCTGGTTCAGGTCGGTGGCGCGGACACCCCAGATCCGGCAGGCGAACTCGATGTTGTGGCTGTCGTGCACCTTGGACAGGTGGTAGAACGAGCCGGGCCGCTTGGGGAACAGCACCCGGTCCTTGCGGCCGTTGTGCTCGATGTCCAGCCAGCCCTCCTCGATGTCGATGTTGGGCGTGCCGTATTCGCCCATGGTGCCGAGCTTGACCAGGTGGATGTCCGGGTTGATCTCGGCGATCGCGTAGAGCACGTTCAGGTTGCCGACCACGTTGTTGGTCTGCGTGTACACGGCATGCTTGCGGTCCACCATGGAGTACGGCGCAGCGCGCTGCTCGGCGAAGTGGACGATCGCGTCCGGGGCGAAGTGCCTTACGACGTGGTAGGTGAAGTCCGCGTCGCACAGGTCGCCGATATAGCTGGCGATCGCCTTGCCGGTCAGCTCACGCCAGGTGGTGATGCGCGCCTGCAGCGACTCGATCGGGACCAGGCTGTCCACGCCCATCTCGAAGTCGTATCCCCGGCGCGCGAAATTATCTGCCACGGCGACGTCATGACCGACCTCTGACAGGTGGAGCGCTGTTGGCCAGCCTAGGTAGCCGTCCCCGCCCAACACCAAGACCTTCATGAACTCGCTCCTGCCTTGTTCGTAGCTGTCGTTGATTTATACCTGACCTGGTTGACAACGCCATTCGAACTGCCTGAGTAAATGCGGCAGCGCCGCCGCGCCGCCGCGGCGCCGCCTCGCGCGGAAGGCGACCAGCTGACCTGGAGGTCCGCATAACCTGGCCCTCCAGAGGCTCCCGTACTGTATACCTGTCCTACTGACACAGAATCTCTTTTCGGCAGACCGGCCCTGAACCAAGGACGCCCATGACCGTGGTACCGCCCAAGATCAGTGAAGCCACGTGGGGCCTGGTCCCCGGGCCGCTGCGGCGAAGGCTGCGCAGTGGGGGAGGCAGGCGCCTGGTCCGTTTTGCGCCCGCGGCGGTGCTGGCCCTGTGCGCTACCCAGCTGACGTACCTCATCTGCCAGGTCGCGGGTGTGACGGCCGGGATCGCCGGCGCTGCGGGATGGCTCGCAGGCGCGGCCGTGAGCTACGTGGTCAGCAGGTGGGCGTGGGAGCGCAGGGGCAGGCCCCACCTGCTCAAGGAGACCCTCCCGTTCGTGGTGATCTCCCTCTGCGTCGGCGTGGTCCTGACGCTCACCAGCAAGTTCGCTCACTACGAGGCACGCGTCCTCGGCCTGCACCGGGTCGAGGAGGTTGTGTTCGCCCAGGGCCTGTACCTGGCGGCCAACTGCGTGACCTTCGTCGTCAGGTTCTTGATCTTCCACTACGTGCTCTTCGCCGATCGTGTGTCGGGAGGCTCAGCCCGGCCGGCCGGCCGGGCCAACGAGGGGGCCGACGGGGCAGCGCCCGTGCCCGCGGTGGCGGCGCGGCCAGGCAGCGGCTCGGCCGCCCCGGAGTCGCCCACTAACCCGCGCTCCCCGCGCTCCCTGCGTTCCCCGGGCGCCCAGGGCTTCCCGCCGTCCGCCCGCCGCTGACGCTCGCGCCACCACGTCCCGAAGACCACCTTGGAGAAGCTCAGCGCGTAGAAGGCGTTGTTGCCCTTCTTGCTCTTGCCGACCGTGCGGCGGTGGATCGTCGCGGGCCGTTCGGCCACCCGGAAGCCATGCGTGATCACGCCGATCAGCAGCTCGGCCGCCTGGTACTGGGGCTGCTCGAGGCAGACGGCGCCGGTCACCTCGGAACGCATCGCTCTGAGCCCGAACGTGGTGTCGGTGACCCGCTGCCCGGTCAGTACGCTGATCGTGAGCGCGAACACCCGGACGCCCAGCTTCCGCACCGGATCCTTGGTCTCTTCGCTGCCCATCGTCCGCGAGCCGGTCACGAAGTCCGCCTGGCCGGCCAGGATCGGCGCGAGCAGGCTGTCGATCTCAGCGGGGTTGTACTGCCCGTCGGCGTCCGTGGTCACGATGTAGCCGGCACCGCCGTCGCGGGCGAGCCGGTAGCCGAGCCGCAGCGCCGCACCCTGGCCCCGGTTGACCGGCACCTCGCAGACCAGCGCGCCGGCCTGCCTTGCTTCCTTGGCGGTGGAGTCAACGGCGCCGTCGGAGACGACGATCGCCGCGGCCTCCAGCCCGCAGACGGTGGCCGGGAGAGCCTCGACCACCGGACCAATCGAGCCCTCCTCGTTGAAGGCGGCGATGACGATCGCGACCGGCGGCAGCTTCGCGGCCCGGTCGCCGAACTCCTCGGTGAACGCCCGGATCGCCGCGCTGTCGATGGCTTCGTCGCCGCCGGAATGGTCGTTCGTCACTTTCCTGCCTCCGAGAATTCCGGCCAGACGGTGGCGAGGCCGGACTTGAGGTCGTGCGCGGGCGCGTACCCCAGCGCCCGCGCCGCTGCGATGTCCACGATGACGGCGGGCATCTCGCCCTGCTTCGGCGCGACGTGCCGCACCGGGATGTCGCACCCGGTCACCCGGCGCGCCACGTCCACGATGTCGTTCACCGACACCGACTCGCCTGCCCCCAGAATCAGCGGCCCGCTGAAGCCGGCCCGCCATGCCGCGAGCATCCCGGCCACGATGTCGTCCACGTGCACCAGGTCGCGGACCTGCGTCCCGTCGCCGTACACCTCAACCCTGGTGCCGTTCCGCGCGGCGCGCATCAGCCGCGGAACGAAGCTATCCTTCTCCTGCATGCCGGGCCCGTAGACGTTGGAGAACCGCAGCGAGCACCCGGTCATGCCGTAGCACGACGCGTACGCGCTGATCAGCATCTCGGCGGCGGCCTTGGTGGCACCGTACGGGGTGAGCGGGCGGAGCGGGATGCGCTCGGTGATGGTCGCCCGGCCGACGTCCCCGGTAACGGCGTTGGTGGAGGCGAAAAGGAACGTGCCGACCTCGTGGGCACGGGCCTGCTCCAGCAGCGCCGCCGTGACGTCGACGTTGACCCGGTACGTGGCCACCGGGTCCTCGACCGAGGGCAGCACCCGGGTCAGCGCCGCCAGGTGAACGATGGCGTCGGTTCCCGGGCGCACGGCTTCGGCTACGACCGATGGATCGCACAGGTCCCCGACGACGGTGCGGACGCCACCGTGGCCGGCCTGGCCGGGGAATGCCCGCTTGTCGGCCACCGTGACGTCAGCACCGTCATCAAGCAATGCCCGGACGACACGGCGGCCGATGAAACCGGACCCACCGGTCACGAGCACCCGGGGAGGACTGACCGCCCTCATGGACGCTCCGTTCACGTGAGTTGTCATGCGCCACCTTGCTGTTCGGGTCTAACGGTCCAGCATGCAACGATCCTCAGAGAGAGATTCGGAAATGCTGAACGTCTCCCGGACGTGCTGCCATGAGCCTTGGCGGCTCGCGCTCGTCCGCGACAGGCCCGGCCGCAGGCGCGTCTGGCTAGTGTAGCGGCGGACCTCCGTGAGCTCACCTGTAACTTCAAGTCGTTTGCGCTGGTCAGTGGTTACCCCCGGAACGGCAGCTGAACGTTGGCGCCGTGGCGGTGACCCGGCGTGATTGGCCGGACGGCGGACATGCGGCCGCCGCCCGTGATTGGCTCGTCTCGGCGAAGGCACGGATCCGCTGCCGCGGAGTCCGGTGCCGAGGAGGTGATGGCACAGTGGCGTGGTCCCCTGAGGCGCCGCCGGGCGCGCAGGCGGCCGAGGAGGAGTCCTACCGGATACTGCGCTCCCGCATTGACCTGTCCCGCCTGCCCGCCCGCAGCCGTCACGTCACGGAGCGGGTCATCTACGCGACCGCCGACTTCGACTACGCGACCGACCTGGTCTGCGACGAGGAGGCGCTGGCCATAGCCGTGACCGCGCTCGCAGCGGGCGCTCCGGTCATCGCCGACGGGGCCATGGTCGCGGCCGGGATCACGGGCTGCCCGGTGATCTGCAGGATCAGCGAGCCGCTGACCACGCGCCTGGCACGCACGGCCAGCATCTCCCCGGCCGCCGCGGCGATCCGGCTGGCATTCGGCGAGGTGGGCCCGGGGGCGGTGTGGGTGGTCGGCTGCTCGCCTGCCGCACTTACCGAGATCCTCACCAGGGGCGTGGAGCCGGCGTTCGTGATCGGCATGCCGGCCGGCTTCGCCGGAGCCGCGGAGGCCAAGGACGCGCTGCGGGCCAGCGGCATCTGCTCGCTCAGTAACGTGTCCGAGAAGGGCGGCGCGGCTGCCGCGGCGGCCGCGCTCGACGCGCTGCTCCGCCCAGCGGTGAGCGTCAGCGGGTCGCGGGCCGGCTGGGCCGCTGGCACCGCCGGGACGGCACCCGCCCGGGCGACGGATGCATGACGTGACCAGGGCGCGCTCTAGGGCGGCGATGAGACACCCAGGGTCAACCTCGACTGGCTCACCCATGGCGCCGCAGCCGCCGGGCCGCCGCGTTGCCCCGCGCGCCTCCGGCACGGTGCCTGCCCTGCGCGCCTCCGGCACGGTGCCTGCCCCGCGCGCCTCCGGCACGGTGCCTGCCCCGCGCGCCTCCGGCACGACCATGCGTCAGCGGTGCCCCGCGGCGAGGACCCGCCTCCCACTGCGCCTTTTTGGCGCGCCTCCGGCACGACCAGCGACGTCGTCCATGGCGCGCCTCCGGCACGACGCATCGCGAGGGAGGCAATGATATGAACGACCATTCCTATTCGGAGGAGCAGCGGGCTGCCGTTTACCGCGTCATCGAGGAGCGCAGGGACGTCCGGCGCGGGTTCCTGCCTGACCCGGTCCCCAGCGAGGTGCTCACCCGGGTGATCGCCGCCGCGCACCGTGCCCCGTCGGTCGGCTTCTCGCAGCCCTGGGACTTCATCGTGATCACCGACCGGGGGAAGCGCGAGCGGATCAAGGCCCTGGCCGACCGGGCCAGGGCGGAGTACGCGGCGTCGCTGCCGGCGGCCAGGGCGACGGCCTTCGACCGGCTGAAGACCGAGGCCATCCTCGACGCCCCGGTCAACATCGTCGTGACCTGCGACCCGACCCGCGGCGGCCGCCACACCCTCGGCCGGCACAGCCAGCCCCAGACCGCTGCCTACTCGAGCGTGCTCGCCGTCGCCAACCTGTGGCTCGCCGCCCGGGCCGAGGGCCTCGGCGCCGGCTGGGTGAGCTTCTTCGCCGAGCGGGAGCTGGCCGCCGAGCTCGGCCTGCCCCCGCATCTCGAGGTGGTTGCCTACCTGTGCCTCGGCCGTGTGGCCGAATTTACGCCCGAGCCCGAGCTCGCCGCTGCCGGGTGGGCGCGCAGGCGGCCGCTGGCCTGGTCGGTGCACGCGGAGGAATACGGCCGCCGGGGGCTGCCGGGGCAGGAGGCCACGAGCCTCCTCGACGACGCGCGCGCGGCCATCGGGCCGCTGGACGCCGGAGCGATGGCCGCCGCGAGGGAGCGGCTCGGCCGGATGACCAAGCCGCCGGGCTCGCTGGGCGTCCTGGAAGACGTCTCGGTCCGGCTGGCCGGCCTGGCGGGGTGCTGCCCTCCGCCGATGCCTGAGCCCGCGGCCGTCGCGATCTTCGCCGGCGATCACGGGGTGCACGCGCAAGGAGTAACGCCCTGGCCGCAGGAGGTCACCGCGCAGATGGTGGCCAACTTCCTGGCCGGCGGCGCCGTCGTCAACGCGTTCGCGGCACAGGCCGGCGCGGAGGTCGTGGTGGTGGACGTAGGCGTCCGCGCCGAGCTTGATCATGTGCCCGGCCTGCTGCCCCGCAAGATCGGGCACGGGACAGCGGACTTCACCGCCGGCCCGGCCATGACCAGGGAGCAGGCCGAGGCGGCGATCGCGGTCGGCATCGAGGTGGCCCGCGACCTGGTCGCCGCCGGCAACAGGTGCCTGCTCACCGGCGACATGGGCATCGCGAACACGACCGCCTCGGCCGCGCTCGTGTGCGCGTTCACCGGGCGCGACCCGGCCGAGGCGACCGGCCGCGGCACCGGGATCGACGATGCCACCTATGCCAGGAAGGTGGACGTGGTGCGCCGCGGGCTGGCGGCTCGCCAGCCCGACGCGGGAGATCCTGTCGGGGTGCTCGCCGCGTTCGGCGGGTTCGAGCACGCCGCGCTGGCCGGCTTCATCGTGGGCGCTGCCGCGCTGCGCACCCCGGTGATCCTGGACGGCGTGATCGCCGGCTCCGCCGCCCTGGCAGCCAGCGCCCTGGCGCCTGCCGCGACGGACTGCTGCGTGGCCGGGCACCGGAGCACTGAGCCCGGGCATGCGGCTACCCTCGAGCACCTGGGGCTCAGGCCGCTCATAGATCTGGAGCTGCGGCTCGGCGAGGGAACCGGGGCCCTGCTGGCGCTGCCGATCGCAGCGAGCGCGGTGCGGGCGCTGCGGGAGGTCGCGACGTTCGACTCCGCCGGGGTGACGGACAAAGGCTGACAGCCGGCCCGTACGGTGTGAGTACGGGTCCGTGCGGGGTCGCGCACGGCCGGGCCGTCGGCCCACCACGCCTGGCACGATGCACGAAGGAGCGCGGACTCTCATGGCCGGCACCGATCACGCGCCGTACCTGCTGGCCCTGCGGCTGGCAGGCCGCCGCGTGACGATCATCGGCGGCGGCATGGTCGCCGCCAGGAGGGTCCCGGCACTGCTGGACTCCGGGGCCGACGTGGTGGTCATCTCGCCGGAGCTGAGCCCGCCGCTGGCCGATCTGGCCGCGGCCGGCCGGGTCCGCTGGATCCGGCGCGGCTACGCCCGCGGCGACTGCGCGGGCGCGTGGCTGGTCGGCGCCTGCGCGAGCGACCCGGACGTCAACTCGGCGGCGGCCGAGGAGGCCGATGCCGCGGGGGTCTGGTGCGTGCGGGCCGACGACGCGGCCGCCTCCCGTGCCTGGACCCCGGCGTCCGGGAGGGCCGGGGATGCGCGGGTCGGCGTGCTCAGCGGTGACCCCAGGCACAGCGCCGAGGTCAGGGACGCGATCGTCGGCTGGCTGGCCTCCGGCGAGATCGCGTCCCGCGCCGACGGGGAGGCCGGGCGCGGGCCGCGGCCCCGCGGCGCGGTGCTGCGCGGCGGCGTGCTGCGCGGCGGG
>JASHPR010000770.1 GCA_030038015.1 Streptosporangiaceae bacterium | reverse complement strand
CCAGGTCCCCTGCGGCGCCCTCGCCCGCAGCCGGAGCGGCGGCACCGGGAGCCGGCCCGGTGCGCACGGTTGCCGTGGCCGCGCTGGCGCCGTTGCCCGACCCGTTAGCGCTGGCCAGGTAGCTGGCGGGGATCTGCCGGTCGGAGTGCAGCACGTCCACCTCGACGTGCTCGGCGAAGATGCGGAACGCCACCTGGATCGAGCCGGTCGGCCCCGCCGCGTCGAGCAGCGCCCGGAACACCGTCTCGCCGACCTGGCGGTTGCCCTCCTCGGTCAGCGGCGACTCGGCCAGGCAGCGCCGGACGAAATCTCGGATGTCCGGGATTGACGATGGCCGGGCCGGGAAGACTTGCGACAGCACTACCACGGGCACGACCTGGATCAGATCAGCGCCGGGCGGGTCCACGACGGGTCCGTGGGCAGGCTCAGCCACCGGTCTCTCCCTCAGCCGCTGGTCCTCCTCAGCCTTACTGGGGAGCCTGGCGGCACGTTGACGTCAGGGTACGTGAACTGGGCGGGGAACGGGAATCTGGCTGCGGCGCCAGGTACGGGTGCGCACGCACGCGACCACCTGGCCGGAATCATCACGCGCAGTGCCCATTTAATGGCTAAGGCAAGGACATTACTGTCCGGCAGGCGACTGTTTCGTCTTGTCGGCCGCTGCCTGCGGGTCTAACATGACCACCGTCCGCCCATCACGAAGGCAAGGTGCGGGCCTGGTCACCAGCCGCCCCGGAAGCGAGGAGGTGGCCACGAATGGCCACTGGGACACAGACCAACGATCCATCGCAGGCTGGTACCAGCGCCGAGCCGGTGGTGCACATCCTCTGGATGAACGGCGGTCTCGGCTGTGACGGCGACTCGGTCGCCCTGACCGCCGCCACGCAGCCCAGCATCGAGGAGATCGCGCTTGGCGCCCTGCCCGGGCTGCCGAAGATCGCCGTGCACTGGCCGCTGATCGACTTCGAGTGCGGGCCGGAGCAGGGCGCGGACAACTTCATCGAGTGGTGGCACAAGGCCGACCGGGGCGAGCTCGACCCGTTCGTCCTGGTGGTGGAGGGATCGATCCCGAACGAGGCGATCAAGGACGAGGGCTACTGGTGCGGGTTCGGCAACAACCCGGCGACCGGCCAGCCGATGACCACCAACGAGTGGCTTGACCGCCTCGCGCCCAAGGCCACCGCGATCCTCGCGGTGGGCACCTGCGCCACCTACGGCGGGATCCACGCCATGGCCGGCAACCCCACCGGCGCCATGGGCGTGCCCGACTACCTGGGCTGGGACTGGCGGTCCAAGGCCGGCCTGCCGATCGTGTGCGTGCCCGGCTGCCCGATCCACCCGGACAACCTGTCCGAGACGATCCTGTACCTGCTGTACCAGGTCGCCGGGCAGGCCCCGATGATCCCGCTGGACGAGGCGCTGCGCCCCACCTGGCTGTTCGGCGCCACCGTGCACGAGGGGTGCGACCGGGCCGGCTACTACGAGCAGGGCGAGTTCGCCACCGAGTACGGCTCGCCGCAGTGCCTGGTCAAGCTGGGCTGCTGGGGCCCGGTGGTCAAGTGCAACGTGCCCAAGCGCGGCTGGATCAACGGCGTCGGCGGGTGCCCGAACGTCGGCGGGATCTGCATCGCCTGCACGATGCCCGGCTTCCCGGACAAGTTCATGCCGTTCATGGACGAGCCGCCCGGCTCGAGGGTCTCGGCGACCGCGAGCACCCTGTACGGGACGGTCATCCGCACCCTTCGCGGCTTCACCGCGAAGACCGCCGACGAAGAGCCCAAGTGGCGCAAGAAGGGCGACGAGCTCCTGACCGGTTACCAGAAGACCTGGTGACACCGACCGGAAGCAGCGGCTCCTGACGGGGCCGGGGACCTACAGGAGGGGTAAGCGATGACGGCGGTCGAGGACACCGGCCTTGTGGAGATGTCGTGGGATCCGATCACCCGGATCGTCGGCAGCCTGGGCATCTACACGAAGATCGACTTCAAGCAGAAGAAGGTCGTCGAGTGCCACAGCACCTCGTCGATCTTCCGCGGTTACAGCATCTTCATGAAGGGCAAGGACCCGCGGGACGCGCACTTCATCACCAGCCGCATCTGCGGCATCTGCGGCGACAACCACGCCACG
Source organism: Streptosporangiaceae bacterium (assembly GCA_030038015.1). GTDB lineage: Bacteria > Actinomycetota > Actinomycetes > Streptosporangiales > Streptosporangiaceae > JASHPR01. The sequence continues at coordinate 1,033 of JASHPR010000770.1, read as the reverse complement.
TGCTCGGTCTACAACCAGAACATGGCCTACGGCGTCCGCCCGCCGCACCTCGGCGAGTGGATCATCAACCTGGGTGAGTCCGCCGAGTACATGTTCGACCACAACATCTTCCAGGAGAACCTGGTCGGGGTGGACTTCTGCGAGAGGATGGTGGCCGAGACCAACCCGGGCGTGCTGGAGCAGGCCAACCGGACCGAGGCGCCGCACGCGGCCGAGCACGGCTACCGCTACATCGGCGATATCATGCGCGCCCTCAACCCGCTCGAGGGCGAGTTCTACCGCGAGGCGCTCCAGGTGAGCCGGTCCACGCGGGAGATGTTCTGCCTGATGGAGGGGCGGCACGTGCACCCCTCGACGCTGTACCCGGGCGGCGTGGGCACCACGGCGACGGTGCAGCTGTTCACCGACTACCTCACCAGGCTGATGCGCTACGTGGAGTTCATGAAGCGCGTCGTGCCGCTGCACGATGACCTGTTCGACTTCTTCTACCAGGCCATGCCGGGGTACGAGGAGGTCGGCCGCCGCCGCGCCGACATGGTCTGCTGGGGCAGCCTGAACGACCCCGAGCACTGCGACTTCCGGTACGAGAACATGACCAACTGGGGCCGCAAGATGTTCGTCAGCCCCGGCGTGATCCGGGACGGCGAGCTGCTCACCAACGACCTGGTGGAGATCAACCTCGGGATCCGGATCCTGCTCGGCTCCTCGTACTACGAGGACTGGGAGGACCAGGAGATGTTCGTGACCCGCGACCCGCTGGGCAACCCGGTCGACCGCAGGCACCCGTGGAACCAGCACACGATCCCCCGGCCCGCCAAGCGGGACTTCGGCAGCAGGTACTCCTGGGTGATGTCGCCGCGCTGGTACGACGGCACGAACCACCTCGCCGCCGACACCGGCGGCGGCCCGATCGCCCGGCTGTGGGCGACCGCGCTCGGCGGCCTGGTCGACATCGGCTACGTCAAGTCGACCGGCAGCAGCGTGCTGATCAACCTGCCGCGCACGGTCACCAGGCCCGAGGTCACGTTCGAGT
>JASHPR010000769.1 GCA_030038015.1 Streptosporangiaceae bacterium | reverse complement strand
TCCCGTACGTTCGAGGGGGTCGAGCCAATGGGGCGCGGCCGAGCCAAGGCCAAGCAGGTGAAGGTTGCCCGCCAGCTCAAGTACAGCGGCGGAGGCATGGATCTTGACCAGCTGCGGGCTGAGTTTGGCGTCGGCACGGACCGGCGGGACGCGGAGGATCACGCCGCGTACGCGGACTTCGCGGACCGCTACTCCGTGGACGGCGATGAGGATGACGACGACGAGGACGAGGACGACGACGAGGACTACGCCGTAGACGACGAGGACGACGACGAGGACGAGGACGACGACTACGGTGTCGATGACCTCGACGACGACGACCTCGACGACGACGAGGATGACCTCGACGACGAGGACGAGGATGACCTCGACGACGAGGACGGGGATGACCTCGACGACGAGGATGTCCGGTCCGGGGGCATCAGCGGTTAGCCGCGCTTGAGCCGCTGAGACGTGCCCCGGGCTCAGGCGGGATGCCGTCCGTAGAGCCGGGCCGTGCCAGCGCCCTCGGTTATCTCGCCGGCGCGCCATGCCGGCACACGGCGGGACGCCAGCAGGCCGAGCGCCGCGTCAGCGTCATGGGCGCCCACCACGGCCGCCATGCCGACGCCCATGTTGAAGACGCGTTCCATCTCCTCGTCCGGGATGCCGCCGCGCCCCGCCAGCAAGCCGAACACGGGCTGCGGGCTCCAGGTGGCGCGGTCGAGCCGGGCGTCGGCATGTGGCGGAAGGACCCGGGCCAGGTTCAGCGCGAGCCCTCCCCCGGTCACGTGCGCGAGCGCGTGCACGTCGCAGCGCTGCGCCAGGGCGAGGCAGTCGCGGGCGTAGATGCGGGTCGGGGTCAGCAGTTCCTCGCCGAGCGTCCGGCCGAGCTCCGGGGGCGCGGTGTCCAGGCGCAGCGCCCCGCCTGCCCGGCTCAGCACCCGCCGGACCAGCGAGAAGCCGTTCGAGTGCACACCCGACGAGGCCATCGCGATGACCACGTCGCCGGGCCTGACCCGGTCAGGGCCGAGCAGGCGTTCCGCCTCCACCACCCCGGTCCCCGCGCCCGCCAGGTCGAAGTCGTCCGGGCCGAGATGGCCGGGATGCTCGGCCGTCTCCCCGCCGAGCAGGGCGCACCCGGCGAGAACGCATCCCTCCGCGACCCCGCCGACAATCGCCGCGACCCGCTCGGGGCGGATCCGGCCGCACACCACGTAATCGGTCAGGAACAGCGGCTCCGCCCCGCAGGCCACCAGGTCGTCAACGACCATGCCGACGAGGTCGATGCCGATCGTGCCGTAGGCGCCGAGCCGCTGGGCGATCACCACCTTGGTGCCCACGCCGTCGGTCGACGTCGCCAGCAGCGGCCGGCGGTAGCCGGCGAGCTTGGACGCGTCGAACAGCCCCGCGAAGCCGCCGATGCCGCCGACGACCTCGGGCCGTGCGGTGCGGGCGACCGCGTCGCGCATCAGTTCGACGGCGCGCTCCCCCGCCGCGATGTCGACGCCGGCCTGCGCGTAGCTCAGCCCGGGGCCGGGGACGCCGGACGGGCCGGGGACGCCGGACGAGCCGGGAACGGCAGAGGCGCCATTGGCGTTCACGAGCCGGCCCGCGCTGCGCCCGCGCCGGCCACCGCGCCCTCCAGCAGGTGCTTGCCCTGCTCGCCGTGGGCGACCGGCAGCGGGTAGTCGCCGTCGAAGCAGGCACGGCACAGCCGCTCCCGCGGCAGTGTGGTCGCGGCGATCAGGCCCTCCAGCGAGACATACCCGAGCGTGTCCGCCCCGATCGACACCCGGATCTCCTCGGGCGACAGGCCGCCGGCGATCAGCTCGGCCCTGGTCGCGAAGTCGATCCCGTAGAAGCACGGCCAGGCCACGGGCGGGCTGGAGATGCGCACGTGCACCTCGGCGGCGCCTGCCTCGCGCAGCATCGTCACGATGGCCCGCTGCGTGTTGCCGCGGACGATCGAGTCGTCGACGACGACGACCCGCTGGCCCGCGATCACGTCCCGCAGCGGGTTCAGCTTCAGCCGGATGCCGCGCTGCCGCATGGTCTGGCTCGGCTGGATGAAGGTCCGGCCGACGTAAGAGTTCTTGACCAGCCCCTGCCCGTACGGGATGCCGCTGGCCTGGGCGTAGCCGATCGCGGCCGGCGTTCCGGATTCCGGCACCGGGATCACCAGGTCCGCCTCGACGGGGTGCTCGGCAGCGAGCGTCCTGCCGACCGCGACCCTGGTCGCGTGCACGCCGCGGCCGGCGATCACCGTGTCCGGGCGGGCCAGGTACACGTACTCGAACAGGCATCCCCTCGGCTGCGCCGGCGCGAAACGGCGGGACCGCAGGCCCCGCTCGTCGATGGAGATCATCTCCCCCGGCTCGACCTCCCTGACGAACGACGCGCCGACGATGTCGAGTGCCGGTGTCTCGCTGGCCACCACCCAGCCCCGTTCCAGCCGGCCCAGCACCAGCGGGCGGAAACCCTGCGGGTCGCGCGCCGCGTACAGGGTCCGCTCGTCCATGAAGACCAGCGAGTACGCGCCCCGCGCCCGCGGCAGCGCGGCCAGCGCCGCGGCCTCGATGCCCTGGGTGACGCCGTCGGCAGGCAGCGTGAACAGCGCGGTCAGCACCTCGGTGTCGGAGGTCGCCTCGGGCAGGCCGGCCAGGCTGCCGCCCGCCGCCCCGCCTCCGGCCGCCGACTCCCGCACCAGCGCGGCGAGCTCCAGCGTGTTGATCAGGTTCCCGTTGTGCCCGAGCGCGAGGCTCGCCGACGCCGTCGTGCGGAACGTCGGCTGGGCGTTCTGCCACACCGACGAGCCGCTCGTCGAGTACCTGCAGTGCCCGACCGCGATGTGGCCGCGCAGCGTGCTGAGCACGGGCGCGTCGAAGACCTGCGGGACCAGGCCCATGTCCTTGAAGACGACGATCCGGGTGCCGTCGCTGACCGCGATCCCCGCCGACTCCTGGCCACGGTGCTGCAGCGCGTAGAGGCCGAAGTAGGCGAGCGTTGCCACGTCCTCGCCGGGCGACCAGACGCCGAACACCCCGCAAGCGTCCCGCGGCGGCCTGTCGGTGGGATCGAGATCACCTGTCAGGCGGCCATCAGGCTTGATCACCTCGACAGTCTATGGCAGCACCAGGCCGCAGCAGCCCGGTCAGGGGCTGGCGCCGCGGTCACGAACCGGCGCGGGCCAGCGGGAGGTACCCGGAAATGTCCGCGCGCGGGCCGCTGGCCCGCAGCCGCCCGCCCGCGGCCGCGTCGGCCCACGGCAGCCGCCCGGTCGCGAGCAGGATCCAGGTGACCGCGTCGGTTTCCACCACGTTCGGCGGGGTGCCGCGGGTGTGCCGGGGGCCGGCCACCGCCTGCACGGCCGCATAGGGCGGGATGCGCACCTCGACCGCGCGGCCCGGGGCCCTGCGGGCGAGCAGACCGAGCAGGTGGGAGACGGCCAGCCGCGTGGCGTCACGTTCAGGATCCTGGCCCAGGTCTATGGCGGCCAGGACCGCGCTGATGGAAGCCGCCCCGAGCGCCTCCGCCGTGACCGGCCCTGACCATTCGGGACGGCCCAGCGCCGCCTGCTGCGCGTTCACGGCGGCAAGCAGGCGGGCGGGATCGGCGCGGCGCGCTGGCATCGAAGCGAAACTAGCCGGCCAGCAGGGCCGGCCGGGCCGGCCGGCCGGGACCGCATGTTGTCATCCCGGAGCGGAAACCCCGGCCGATAACTTTTCGCTGCATCCAGTGGCAGAACAGCCCTACGTAGGTCATCGTTCGGTTATGCCTGGTAAGCGCAATGCTCGTTCGCGGGTCCGCGGATCCTGGGCGGCCAGGCTGACCGGCGTCGGGTTCGCGATACTGCTCGCCGTGGTCGGGGCGGCCGTCTACCTGGTCGTGGGCGGGGCGCACGCCGACAACTCCGCGTCCGTGCTGCCGACCCGCGTGCTCGGCACGCAGGCGATCGGCCTGGTCGCTTCGCCGGCGGCGACGGGGGCGTCGGGCCCCGCCGCCGAGACGCTCGTGGCCGCGCGGCCGGGCCTGCGCTTCAGCGCGGCGGCGCAGGCCGTGACCGACTGGACCGCGGACCAGATGGCGGGCGGGACGTACATCTTCATCTACATCCCCGACGGCCTGTGCCTGGGCGCTTCCCGCCCGACGGCCGTCTCGCTGCAGCGGTGCAACCTGCAGGCGGGCCAGCGCTGGATCCGCCAGCGCCCGGTCGTCGGCGCCAGCGGCCTGGACTACTGGCAGCTGCGCAACCTGGCCAACGGCCGGTGCCTGAGCGCGGCGGGCGGGGCCGGGCAGGCCGGGCCTGCCGCGCGGCTGGAACGCTGCCAGGCATCGCCGGGCGCGCGCCAGCTCGTCGCGTTCCTGACGACGTCCTGAGCGGCGCCGCACCAGACCGCGCCAGCGGCCGGC
>JASHPR010000768.1 GCA_030038015.1 Streptosporangiaceae bacterium | reverse complement strand
CAGCAGCGCCTGCGCCACCGCCAGGCACACCAGCTCAGAATCGGTCAGCACCGGCGGGCGGCCCAGCAACCGCGGCCCGCCCAGCTCGTCGTCGATCTTCACATACAGTGCGGTAATGAGGGTCTCGATGTCGTTGGTCACACACCGGCAACGAGACCCTCACCCTTTAGGGCTCACCAGACTTCGGACCTACTCGTCTAGGGCCAGCAGCGTCAGGACCAGGAAGCTGACCGGAAGGACCCGCAGCCGTCGCTGGCCCGCCTGGCCCGCAGGCTCCCGGCCTCCGGCTGGCTCGTGGCCGTCTCCCATAGCGGACCTCCGCGGATCGGTACGCCGCTAACGGCAGCTGTAAACGTAACGGCAGAGGCCTGGACTGGCTCGCAAGATACGTGCGTCGCGGCTCGATCCGGGATGAGACCTACTGTGTTGCTGCAATGCGGGGTGACGACCGATCCGGGCCGCGGTGGAGCCGATCTTCAGTCCAGGTCCACTGGTTCGCCGGTGTCGGCATCGACGAGGCTGATCGCCTCCACCGGGCAGGACGCGGCAGCGTCACGCACCGCCTCGTCCGGGTCGATCTCCGCCGTCACCGGCCCGGATCGCTGCCTCTCGTCGAGCGCGAACCGGCCAGGCGCGGTGCCCACGCACACGGCTGACCCTATGCACGTGTTCTTGTCGACGGCCACGGCCCAACGAGTCACAGCTCGCCCCACCGGATCGGCAGCTGCCGCAAGCTGTGCAGCGCCATTCCCGGTTTGAACTGGAGTTCTGCGGCCGGGACTGCCAGCCGGATCCCAGGCACCCGGCGGAGCAGGCCGCGGAGTGCCTCCTGGAGTTCCATCCGGGCAAGCTGCGCGCCCAGGCAGTGATGTACGCCCGCCCCGAATGTCAGATGGGTGGTCGGCACGCGGCTGACGTCGAAGCGGTCGGGGTCACTGAACACAGACGGGTCGCGGTTGGCGGTAGCGAATAGCGGCAGCACGACCTCACCCGCCGGGATTGTCACGCCGCCTAGCTCCACATCCTCGGTAGTCATCCGGGCAGGCGGGAGACCGCCGCCCAGCCTGACATAGCGCATGAGTTCCTCGGCCGCACCCGGAATGAGCTCCAGGTCCGCGCGCAGCTTCTCCAATTCGGAGGGATTGTCAAGCAGCAGGAGAAGAGACAAGTTGATCTGGTTGGCCGTGGTCTCATGTCCGCCGATGAGCAGCGTGCAGCCCAGAGTCGTGAGCTCCTCCTCGGACAGCCGGCCGGTCTCGTCGCGGGCCGCGATAAGTGCGGTCATCAGGTCGTCGGCGGGCCGGGCCCGCTTGACCTCGATCAGCCGGCCGAAGTAGCCGTACAAGTCGACCAGGGCAGTCATGATCTCATCGGAATCTTGCTGCCAGTCGCCCATGATCGTGTCCGACCAGGCGTGAAACTGCTCCATGTCCTCGGCGGGGATCCCGAGCATTTCGCAGATCACCTGGACCGGAAGCGGCAGCGAGAAGCCGGCGACGAAGTCGGCCGGCTGGGCCTGACCGAGGAGGCCGTCGATCAGTTCGTCAACGATGCCTGCCACGCGCGGGCGCATCGCTTCGACTCGCCGAGCGGTGAACGCGCTAGCTACGAGCCTGCGGATTCTGGTGTGCTCGGGCGGATCGAGCCCGTTGATGGAACCTGCGGCGAACACTTCGGTGCCTTGCAGTGCCCGGCCAGGGGCGACCGCCCGGGCCCGGGAGAAGCGCTGGTCAGCGAGCATCTGGCGGACCTCGTTGTAGCCGCTGACCAGCCAGCCGATGCTGCCGTCGGGCATTTCAACCTTGGCCACCGGCCTGTTCCGCAGGAGCGCGCGGAATTCCGCCCACGGGTCACCAGCCGACGGGTACTTGATCGGGCGTTCATCGACCGTCATGCGACCTGCTCCTCGTGCGCCAGGCCGGCACCCAGGCGGCAAGGTCAGCTCAGCGCATGAGCGCTGCCGGAAGGTGGCGCCGGACTGGAAGGCCAGTAATCAGACCGTACGTCGGGAACGTCGAGTATGCCAGGCTCGTGGTAGCTGGTTATGCAGACTTCCTGCGGGCGACGTCGTACCTGCGTTCGGCAGCCCCGGCTGAGTTCCGGGCCTGCGTCCACAAGGCTCCGGCGTACCAGGTGCGATGACGTTCAGTGGCAGGGAAAAGCGTGCCCGGCATGTGCGGCAACGCGATCTTCCGCCCTCCGGCCTGCGTTCGCCGCTGTGCCTAGCGGCTGAGGTACTGTGCCGCGAGCGCGGGCGGCGCGCAGGCCAGCCAGCCGTCGGTGATCGCCTCGCGCAGTGCCTTCCCCGTTACCAGCCGCAGCTGGATGAGGACGGCGGGGTACCCGTCGAAGTGCGGGATCGTGAAGAACGCCTCCCGATGCGCGGCAAGCACGGCCTCCTTCTCGCCGAGATCCCCGGTTCGCACGGCCAGGATCGGCCCTTCGGGGGGTGTTTGGTCGCCGAACCGCCTGATGTCCGCCTTGCTGAACGGCCGGTCCCACGCGAACGCCTTGCCCGCCACGAACCAGGTGCGGTTGCCGTGCCGCTCACCTTCGGTGACCTCGGGCAGCTCGCAGGCCAGCCGGGCCACGTCGTCAAGGGTTGCCACCCTCAGCACCGTACCGCCCTGGCCGGTACGGAGCCGTTACCCTGCGGCGCGCTGACCGGCCGTAGGCTGCCCGCACCACGGGAGGCAGGATGGCACGCCGCAAAGTGCCCGCCCATCCCAAGTCCCTCACGGCATGAAGGCCCCCGCGGTGGGCGCGGAGCGAAGCGGAGTTGACAGCTCTGCGCGGCACAAGCGCGAGGTCTACGAATTGAGGAAGGACGTCAGCTCGGCGAGGAACGCGCCGGGCCTGGTTGCGTGGACGAGGTGTCCGGCGTCAATGGTGACGCGGGTGCCGTGAGCCACGGTCCTTGCGAGTTCCGCTACGTGTTCCTGGGGCAGGAAGCTGCCCGGCCCGCCGCCGATCACCAGGGTCGGCACGTGGATCGCGGCCATGACCTGCGGCCAGCGCGAGTCCGGTTCGTCGATCTCGGGCCGGATCTGTTCCACGACGGCCCAGTCGAAGGGCAGCGGCCCGGCCGGGCGGGCGGGAGCCTGTGCCGGCCGTGGATGAGGCACCCCGGTGTCTTCGAGCACCAGCCGCCGCACCCGCGCCTGCCCGCAGGCGGCCACCTGGCAGGCGACAAGGCCGCCGAGCGAGTGGCCGGCCAGGTCGGCCTCCGCGGCCGTCAGCATGGGCAGCAACAGAGTGACATCACGTGCCATACCAGATATCGCATACGTCCCCGGCCAGTCACTGTCGCCGTGACCGCGCAGGTCGACAGCGAACACCGTCCTGCCGGCACACAGCTCGGCTGCGATCGCGTCCCAGTCGCGGGCCGTGGCGCCTGTTCCGTGCAGCAAGACCACCGGTGGCCAGGCCGCCTCCCGGCACGGCCACGACCGCACAGCCAGCGTGACGCCGTCCACGTCGTACCGGTCGATCCTGACCACACGCCGATATTCACGACACGGCACCCGTACGACAACCTTTTTCTCTGCAGGCGTTCTGAAGCCGCCGTCCCCACCCCGACTTACGGCAGATGCGGGCGTCTTGCGGGCCGCTCCGCCGCCCACCTGCTGATGCAGCGAACGGAAGGCCGGCGGGTGCTCCGATTCGTCCAAGCCGTGCCGTGCGCGCTGCGCCTAGCGTCGGTTCCATGACTGACGAAACTGGCCCGTCCATGCGGCCCCAGCCGATGATCGCCGTGGCAGATGTCGAGGCGGCGAGCCGGTGGTACCAGCATGTGCTCGGCGCCTCCAGCGGTCACGGCGGCGCCGAGTATGAGCAGCTGCTGGTGGACGGACGGCTGATCATGCAGTTGCACCGGCTTGAGATCGGGCATCATCACGGCACCATTGGCGATCCCGCCCAGCCAGCCGGAAACGGTGTGGCCCTGTGGTTCGAGACACCTGATTTCGACGCGACAGTCCAGCGCATCCGCGCCATCGGCCCGCGCATCGTGAACGACGTCCACCTCAATCCCAATGCGGGCCACCGCGAGATCTGGATCCGCGACCTTGACGGCTATCTGGTCGTCTTCGCCGAGCCGTACAGCTAGGCCCCGGCCCGCCGTGACGCGGCAGCGACCCCGCACGAGGGCGAGCGGCGGCCCGGGGCCCGGGCGCTACGGCGCCGCGGCGTCGTGGTGCGCCTTGGCCGCCAGGCGCCTGCGATCCGCACAGATGACCGCCGCGCCGGACGCGGCGGCGATCACGACGGCGGCGAACGTCCAGGCGATCCGGTATTCATCGAGGCGGATCGCGGCGGCGGCCAGGCCGCCCGAGGTCATCAGGATCGTCGTGGCCGTCAAGAAGACGACCGCGGGCGTGTACTGCCCGGCGAGCGTGTAGCACATGAACACGTACAAGCTGGCCAGTGCCGTCACGATCGCCGCGGCGGGCGGCAGGACGGCGACGATCGCCAGTGAGAGCAACGCTCCCGCCAGCGTGCCGATCAGGCGGTTCCGGGAGCGGGAGACCGACTCGCTCCAGCTGGGCCGCAGCACGGAGACCAAGGTGAGGATGAGCCAGTACCCGTGCGGCAGGCGCCAGGCGACCGCCGCCGCGGCCGCCGCCCCGCACAGGACGGTGAGGACGGTGGTGTGGATCCAGACAGTCGCCGGATCGGCCGGCTTGGGCTTGACCTTGGCCCGGAGCAGCGCCACGACCAGCACGGCGTAGGCGGCGCCGGCCAGCACCCAGCCGGCCGCGGCGAGCCACGTCGTGTGCAGCCGGGCCATCCCGCCGATGGCGGCCATCGCCGGCGCGATGCTCAGCACTCCCGACGACTGGTGGTTGGCGGCGCCTCCGAGCACGGCCGCGGCCGCCACGATCAGCCCGACCCAGCCGGCCCGCCCGTACGCCGCGGTTGCCGCCCCCACCAGCACCGCGGTCCCGGCGCACAGGACGAGCGCCCGGCCTGCCGGCAGGAACGCCTTGGTGCTGATGCCGGTGATAGCGCCGAGGAACGCCAGCATCGCCACTCCCGTCCCGCCGGTCAGCCGTGCCGCTGCCGGCAGCGGCGCCGCGAGCGCGATCAGGGCGAGGGACTCCAGCGCCGCCCGGCGTGGGATCAGCAGCGATCTCAACACGTGTGGTAACGAGATGGCCACGGTCGGTCAGTGTATGGCCCAGGGCGGGTGGCGCCGGTTGACCTGCGCTTTCCGCGGTCCTCCATCGCATCGCGCCCGCACCGGGGCTTTGCGTGCGCCCCGGAGCACCTGGACATGCCCCAGCGTGACCCGCGATGATGCGCATGTCCGCCGGGTTCCGCATATCACGAAGATCCGTGGCGGCACGGCCGCCGGAGCGAGCGAACACGGAGGTAAGACGCTGCTGAGCACGGGCCATCACGCTGAGCACGGGCCGTCAGTGCCTCCCCTGCCGTGAGTGAGCCGCGCCGGATCAGGGCCCCGGTCGTCATCGTGGGGGGCGGGCCGGTCGGGCTCGCGCTGGCCGTGGCGCTGGGCAAGGCGGGAATCCGCTGCGTGCTCGTGGAGCGCCAGGCCGGGCCGTCCGCGATCCCCAAGGGGCAGAACCTGACCGCGCGGAGCATGGAGCACTTCTATTACTGGGACTGCGCCGCCAAGCTGCGCGCGGCCCGCCTGCTGCCCCCGGGATTCCCGATCGGCGGCATCACCGCGTACGAGAGCCTCGCGGGCGGGTACTGGTACGCGCCGGCCGGCCGTGAGGCGGTGGCCGAGTTCTATTACCAGCGCAACGAGAGGCTGCCCCAGTACCTGACGGAGGCCGTCCTGCGCGAGCGGCTGCGCGGCCTGGACTCGGTCACCGCGCTCTTCGGGTGGTCGGCAGCCGATGTCTCCCAGGACAACGACGGCGTGCGCGTGACGGCGCGGCAGGACCCGGGCGGGGCGCGCTGCGAGATCGAGGGCGACTACCTCGCCGGGTGCGACGGGGCCCATTCGATGGTGCGCGAGCAGGCCGGCATCGGCAGCAGCGGGGCGGACTTCGACCAGCGCATGGTCCTGGCGGTGTTCCGCTCGGGCGAGCTGCACGCGCGCCTGCAGCGCTTCCCGCTGCGGACCACATACCGGGTGCTGCATCCCGAGCTTGGCGGGTACTGGTGGTTCTTCGGGCGGGTTGACGCCAGCGAGACATGGTTCTTCCACGCGCCGGTCCGCAAGGACGCGACGGCCGGGAACCTCGACGTCCACGCCCTGATCGAGCGGGCCGCCGGGTTCGGAGTGACGTGCGCCTTCGAGCACGTGGGGTTCTGGGATCTGCGCATCGACATTGCCGACAGCTACCGCAGCGGCCGGGTGTTCATCGCCGGCGACGCGGCCCACAGCCATCCCCCCTACGGCGCGCACGGCCTGAACACCGGGCTCGAGGACGCGGTCAACCTCGCCTGGAAGCTGGCCGCCGTGCTGGACGGGTGGGGCGGGCCGCAGCTCCTCGACAGCTACAGCCGCGAGCGGCGCCCGGTCTTCGCCGGGACCGGAGAAGTGATCACCGAGGGCATCGCGGATGACGCGGCGTTCCTCGCCCGTTACCGCCCGCACAGTGACCGCGGCGAGTTCGAGCGCGCGTGGAGCGGCCGGAGGTCGGGGGAGACGGCCCCGCCGTGGTACGAGCCGCACTATGAAGGTTCGCCGATCGTGTGGGGGCCCGCGGGCGCAGCGTCCGGCGTCCGCGGGAGCCATGCCCTTGCGGCGCGCGCAGGGCACCACCTGGCACCCGCCGTCCTGTCCTCGGGCCGCAATATCTTTGAACGGCTGGCGGGCGGGTTCACCCTGGTCGCGCTGGCCGGCGGGGAGCAGCCCGCCGCGGCGTTCCGGGCCGCGGCGGGCGCGCTGCGGGTGCCGCTCCGGGTGATCACCGACACGTTCGACGGCCAGCGGGCGGCCTACGGGCGGCGCTGCATCCTCGTCCGGCCGGACCAGTACGTCGCCTGGACGGGAAACGGCCCGCCTGCCGACGCCACGGCCCTGCTGCGCCGGGCCGCCGGCCACGCCGCCTGAGGCGGCCGCCACGCCGCGCGCTCCGCCGGCGGGCTTGACGCCGGACGACACGTTCAAGAAAGACGGCGGCCCCGGCGGTCAGCCGATCCAGTACTTGCGCCCGGATGCTGGTGCGGCCGTGGTCCGGGCAGGCCAGCGATCATCGCGCCGGGAGCCGGCCCATCCGGTGGCTGTCTCGGGCCGTTCGCCCCTGGCTGCCCGCATTCTTCCGGCTGGACGATAGGGCGGGATCCTGGGGAGGCTGGCATGGCTGACCGGTCAGACGACACCGCCGGGGATCGCGACGGCGGTTCCGCGCCTGCCGCCGGCGGCGGGCCAGCGAGGTGCAGGGCCCGCGGTGCCCGCGCTGGCCAGGAGCCGCTGGACGGGCTTGTCCGGCCGGTCAACTACGCGCGCAGCCGCGAGCCGTACCGCCCGCCGCCGGAGTTGTACCGGCGGCTGAATC
>JASHPR010000079.1 GCA_030038015.1 Streptosporangiaceae bacterium | reverse complement strand
AGCGAGGCGATGGCGGCCGCCGCCGCTGCGACCGGCCGCGCGGGCGCGGTGGCCGCTCCCGCCGGGGCGGCCGGGCCGAGCGACGCGGCCGGGCTGAGCGACGCGGACCTGGCGCTGGTCGCCGCCTGGGAGCGTGACGCCGGCCTGCTGCTGGCCGAGCGGGCGGAGCGGCGCGGCGACGAGGGGCTGACCGTCGGGCTGCCCCGGCGGCTGCCCGTGTCCTCGCTGGTGGTCATGGCCAGGGATGCGGCCGAGCTGGCGCGGCAGGTGCGTCGGCCGATGCCGCGCCCGCCGGCGCCGCTGGCGCGCCGCGGCACGGAGTTCCACACCTGGCTCGAGCAGCGGTTCGGCCCGCAGCGGCTGATCGACCCCGGCGACCTGCTCGGCGCGGCCGATTCCGGCACGGAGCCGGACGAGGACGAGGGCATCGCCGACCTGAGGGAGCGGTTCGAGGCTGGGGAGTGGTCGGGCCGCTGGCCCTGCGAGGTCGAGGTGCCGTTCGAGACGCAGATCGGCGACCGGCTGGTCCGGGGCCGGATCGACGCGGTGTTCGCCGACGATCCCGGCGGCGGGTTCGACGTCGTGGACTGGAAGACCGGCCGGCCGCCGGCCTCGCCGGATGAGGAGCGCGCCGTCGCCGTGCAGCTTGCCGCCTACCGGCTCGCCTGGGCCGGCCTGGCCGGCGTGCCGGTCGGCCAGGTGCGGGCGGCGTTCTACTACGTGCGCGAGGACGTCACCGTGCGGCCCGCCGACCTGCTCGACGCGGCAGGCCTCACGGCCCTGATCGAGAGCATCCCGGCCGCCTGACACGAACCCGATGCCCCTGGCCGGGCCCGCTGGCCCGTCCGGAAGGCGGCGGGCCTGCCGGAAAGGCGCCGGCCCCCGCAAGGCAGCGCGCGTTGCATGCCTGCTGCCGGCCCGGCGACTGCCGCCACCACCGGCCTGGCGCCGGGCGCTGGGTAGGATGCGAGGTCAACGGACAGGAGGCAACCGTGCCAGAGCGACGGGTATCGATGACGGACGGGCTGGCCGAGCGCGTGGTGCGCCGGGCCATCGCCGCCCTGGCCAGCTCGTACGACTCTGGTCCGGCACGGGCAACGGCAGCCAAGGAACTGCTGGTACACGCGCTGGAGGGGGCGTCCGGGTCGGCCGACGAAACGGACGGATACGCCGCCGCCGCGGCGATCGCCGCCCTGGCTCACGGGATCGAGGCCGAAGCGGGGCGCGGGCTCGACTGGCTGTCGGTCGCCGCGCTGGATGAATGGGACTTCCACCACCCGGAGAGCCCGATCTGAGGAGAGCCCGATCTGACCGGCCTCGCCTGCCGCGGCCGGCGCCGCAGCAGGGCGGGTGCCGCCCGCGGCTGATGGCGCCCCGGGGCCGGCTCAGGCGCCGAGGTAGCGCTCCACGGCCTCGACCTTCGCGTCCAGCGCACCGGTCACGCCCGGCCGGATGTCTGCCTTCAGCGAGAGGCTGACCCGGGGTGCCTTTGCCGCCACCGCCTCCACCGCGCGCCTGACCACGTCCATGACCTCGTCCCAGTCGCCCTCGACCGTGGTGAACATCGCATCCGTCCGGTTGGGCAGGCCGCTCTCGCGCACCACGCGCACCGCGTCGGCGACATACTCGGCGACGCCTTCACCGACGCCGAGCGGCGTGACCGAGAATGCAACCAGCATCTGCCGTCCCCCTGCAGTGATTGCGGGCGGTGCTGACCGCCCGGCCCTACCTCATTGTCCGGTGCCGGAGCACGACGCTGCGCGCCGGGCTCATTCGACGCCTGGGCCGATCGCCGCCTCGAACCGCTCCAGGACCCGCGGGTCGCCGGAGCGCTCGACCGGGCCGAGCGGCGGCCGGTGCCACAGCCAGCAGTCGAGATCGGCGGCGGCCCCGGCGACCTGGGCGGCGGCATCCGATCCGGGGTCGCTGGCGGCTGGGTAGATCGCGGGCTCGTCGTAGGAGGTCCCGCCGGGATCGGTGCCGGTGAACCGGCCCAGCAGGACGAGCCAGGAGGCGCCGGTGTCGGCAGCCCGAAGCCGGACGAGGCCGTCGCCCTCCGGGGTGAACGTGCCCCAGTCGGGAACGCCGCCGTAGATCACACGCAGCGCCTCGTCCACACCGTCCGCAGCGAGGACGGGGTCGAGCGGCGTGCGGCTGCCCGCGGTCAGCTCGGCGTCGACCCGGTGTATCAGCGCCTCGTGCGCCTGGCGCCGGCGGATGAACGCCACGCTCTTGTCGTCGGACGAGGTCCAGGCGGCCGACTCCGGCGGCGTCGCGGCCAGGATCTCCGCGAGATCGTGGCTGGCGCGATCGAAGAACGTCAGCAACCCGGCCCGGCCGGACGGCCGTGGCGGCTTGAGTTCCTCGGCCTGCTCGCCGGTCACGTCCTCCCGGACGACCGCGGCCCAGAACCACTGCACCTCACCGAGGTGCCAGAGCAGGTCGTCGGCGTTCCAGCCAGGGCACGACGGCACCGGGACGTCCGGCGCGGCGCGGGCGATGGCCTCGGCGAAGCGAGCCGATTCCCGGGTCAGGTGCGCGACGTAGTCGACGTTCGAGCTCACATGCCGCAGGCTACTGCGCGGCGCCGGCCGCCGCGGGTGCGGGATTGCCGCCGGGGTGTGGGACACGAGTGCGGGTGACTGGCCGGTAACACGGCCTCGGCTGACGACCCTGCCGCACCCCACCGCCAGCCGAGCGCGCACCGGATCATCCCGTCCGCGATAAACCAGAGCGGGTCGTTCTGCGTCCCCCCACACGGCTGATCCAGCGCCCTTGCGACCAGCGCCGAGCCGGCGATCCGGCGCGCTCCTGGGGAAGGGTCCGCCTTCGGGCCGCAGGGCTGCCGCCGCCGGACTGCCCGCATCCCAGGCTGGACATGTCCGGGGGCGTGAACGGCCTGGCGGTCTTCGCTGCTGGGCGGTGCGTCTGACCAGGATCCTTGGCTTCTTCGAACAGTTGTGCTATTTTAGCTAGCGTTTCGAACGGGAGTTCCAATGCATGGCAGGCACGCCAGACCGTCACAAGCCAGGAAACTGGCGGAGCACGCAGCCAGGATCACTCCGGCCGTCGCTGTAGCAGGCGCCCTGCTCGGGATGCCATATCACGTCAAGCCACCACCGCCCAGGACTGCTCCTGTTGAGCCTGCAGAGCTTGACAGCTCGGTCAAGCTAGCTTCACCTGCCCAGGCCTACGTCGTCCAAGCCGGTGATTCGCTGTGGAGCATAGCGCAGCGATTCTACGGCAACCCGTACATGTGGCCGCATATCTATTACGCGAACCAGTCGCAGATCCATGACCCCAACCTGATCTACCAGGGCCAGACGTTAACGATCCCGCACGCTGGCACCGCCACCGGCGCCACCACGAGTACCGCCAGCGCTGCTCCTGCACAAGCAAACCCGCCATCGAGCGTGATGGGCTACATTCAGGAAGCCGCGCAAGCCACAGGACTGCCTGAATCAGTGGTCGAGGCGCAGAATTACGTTGAATCATCGTACGGCGAGAACATGGGGCCGTCGAGCACCGGCGCTATGGGCCCGTGGCAATTCGAGCCGTATACGTGGCCTTCCTATTCATCGGCCCCATTCAGTGAAGCAACCAGCTGGCCTGTCTCAACTCAGGCCTACATCGCGATGATGAAGCAGCTGCTCCAGTGGTCTGGCGGGAACATACGCCAGGCACTGGCGGCATACAACGCAGGCACGGGTAACTGGCAGGCTGGCCTCGGGTACGCCGATCAGATCCTCTCCATGGCCGGGCAGGGATGACGCTGCCAGACAAGCCGTAAACACAAGCCAGCTCGGCCGGGTTCACGTTCACCGCAGGGTCTGGTCTGTTCTAGCCCGCCGGTATGAATAGCTCTTCGGGAAGCTGAACGGCGGCCTGCGGGGCCCGGCCTGAAGATGTTCCCTCCCGCGAGGGACGGATGTCCTGGATGCCGGCTGCGGCACGGCCTCCAGCTGGTGCTGCTCGGCCGAGGGCAACTTGATTCTGCCAGCCAGCGCCCTCACCGAGATCCGCGCGGTCGCCGGAACCGCGGCGCTCCTCGCGGTCGCTGCGGTCCTCGCGCTCGCCTTGGGCGCGCTGCTGCGCAGCAGCGCCGGCGCGGTCACCGCCGTCATCGCGGTCATCGTCCTGCCGTACCTGTCAGCGGGCGGTGCCTAGCAGCGCGGGGCGCAGGTGAGCATGGGCCCAGGCAGCAAGGGTGGTCGGTGTCGTGGTGACGATACTGCGCTTGTCCTCGGCCGCGAAGCCTTCGCGCATCACCGCCGACATCCCGGCAAGGCCCTCGACCTGCTTGTCGCCGAGTCCCGCCGATCGCAGCAAGCCGCGCAGAGCCTCCTGCGAGATCGTCTCGGCCCGGACCCGGCGGCCGGTGGCCTCGCTGATGATCCCGGCGGCCTGCGAGAGCGTGAGGTCTTCGGGACCGTGGACGGCCTGGACCTGACGACCCGACCAGCCTTCAGAAAGCAGCCGGGCCGCGGCGATCTCGCCGATGTCTCGCGGGTCGACCCATGGCTGCGCGTAGTCGAGGGCCATCGGCGCTCGCAGCACGCCTTCGCGCATCGAATCGAGCTCCCCGAGCAAGTTGGTGAAGAAGTACCCGCAGCGCAGGTGCAGCACCGTCGCGCCAGTGGCGTCGAGTTGCTCCTCAGTCCGGGCCAGCCCGTCGATCTCGCCCGCTCCCGAGCGTTTCTCCGCCCCGATGCTGCTGAGGAAGACCGTGCGGCCGATGTCGTTCTCCGTCACCGCGCGGGCCGCATTGGCGCCCAGCATGGTGTACCAGGCGACAGGATCGGCGCCTGGGTCAGCCGCTTGCGGCTCCACCCAGAACAACGCGTCCGCATCCCGGGTCGCCCGCACAACAGCCGCGGCGTCCCCCAGATCGGCTTCAACCACATCCGCGTGCTCGCTCGTGGCCGGGTCGAGCCGAGCGGGGTGGCGGGCAAGCAGCGTGGGCCGTGCCCCAGCCTGGATGAGCAGACGCACTACTCGCGATCCGACATGGCCGGTGGGCGTGGCGACGACGACCTTCACCGAACCTTGCTATCACGCAGCCCAAGGCGGGACGCCAGATATCTGCGCTGCCGGCGTGCCGCGGCCGGGACCGTCGCCGGGTCCGCGCCATCAGCGCAGGCAGGCGACACTGGAAGGCATGCCCGTACCGCCCAGGCGCCTGGAAGACCTCATCGAGGGACCGTAGACCACCACGCCTCCCTCACCCATCCCGGCCTGCAGGAAGTCACCACCCGCTGGCGCGGCTCCTTCGGCTACCTGATCGCCTGGGCCGGAGAAGGCGACGACGACGATGAGCAGATCCCGACCGGCGGCCCGGGGGCGCTCATCCGGTCCACCGCCCCGGCCTGGGCCATGACCACCCTGCGGCGCAGCGACGGTAGGCTGCAAGCAGGTGTGGTAGCACCATCGGGACGGCGACGTTGTACGGCAGGGTGGCGACCAGGGCCGTGGGCGGCTCGCGGGGCAGCCTGTCCGGGCGCGCCGCGCCGGCGCGATGATTTCCGGCCGCCCGGCCAGGCCGGGCGCCCAGCCTGAGATCGCGTGCCGCGGCTGGGCCGCCAGCGCCGGATCCGCCTCGACGGCGATCACTCGTTTCGCGGCCGCCGGCAGCGGCAGGGCCGGCGGGCCAAACCTGTGCCGCCCTCGAGCACAATGTCGTCGGGCTCCGGGCGCGCCAGGGACGCGATCGGCCGCACGGTCCCGGGATCCGCCGCGAAGTTCTGGCCGGGCCGCTTCAACGGACAGAGCACCAGCTCGCCGATCATCTCGCTGACCTCGGCCGGCCCGGGCCGGCGAGCAGGCGCCGGTCCGGTCCGGGCTGCGGAGTGGCCCATGCCGGCACCGCTGGCGGATGGCCGCGCTGATCTTGCGCGACCATCGTCGACAGCGCCCCGGTTCTTCGGCGCTTACACCGCCGCGCATCAGCGCGCCGCGCAGTGCGTTGTCTTCGTCAAGGAAAAGACGGGCTGTCTTTCGCGAGCGCGTCATCCGGCGCGGCATCTCCTGCTGCTTGTGAGCAGATCATCAAGGTTCGCGCCAGGTCGGATAACCGGCCCGGGGCCGCGGGATAACCCGAGCAGCCCTCAGGGCAGCAAGGTGCGAAAGCCCGCGATGCGCGGGCCGGGCTGAAAGCGCCCTGGGCGACAACGTGGCAGCCCGCAAAGGAGTATCGCATGCACCGCAAGCTCGACATTCTGGCCGGCCAAGGCTATGTCGTCCTGCGCGACCGGCAGGGAACGCCGATTGCGCCCGCCGAGTGGGAATCCCTCCAATACATGGACTGGAAAAGCGGAGGTGACACCAACTTCGCGCCGCTGGCGTCCGCGACCGGCGAAATGGACTGCCGCGGCTTCTGGGAACACGATAAGCCGGACAAGGGCGGCATCTGGACCGCGAACCGGGAGCTCGCGCCGGGCCTTGTCGGCTACGTCGAGCAGATCGGCGGTACCTTCGGCCGGGTCCGGGTCATCAAGCTCAACCCCAGCGATGAGGCCGCGGCGCTTCGCCAGCTGCACCGTGACGACAACAACCGGCTGAACCCCGACGGCGCGGGCTGGGTGGTCCGGTCCTGGCTGGAGCTGGACGACGCACCAGGCGAGTCGGTCTTCATTCTGCGTGCGGACAGGGACGATCCCGCAACCGAGACGCGCATCCCGCTCCACCCTGGGATGCAATTAGTCATCGACAGCGAGCGGCTCTACCACGTGGTCTGGCACCCGGGTCCGCGGCCGCGTTACGCGCTGATCACCTCCTGGGACAGCGACGACGTCATCGACCGCTGGATCCGGCGCGAGCTGCCGGCTGCCGGAAACCGCGGCGCCGACCCGCCGGGGCGGGGCAGCAACCCGGGCAACAGCCAGCTGCCGCACCCGGCCGCCCACCGCGGGGTGCTGCAGGCAACCGCCGCCGAGGGCGCAGGCAGTCCGCCGCCGAGGGCACAGGTAGTCCGCCGGGAGCCGGGCGCGCCGGCCGCCCTCAGCGGTGGAGCCGGGTGGTCACCGTCGCGACCAGGTCGGTCAGCCCGGTCACCCTGAACGCCTCGTGAACGGCAGGAAGCGTGACGGGCGGTGCGCCGGGGCATAGGTGGCCTCGACGAGGCATCCTCAGCCTGGCGCTCGTCCTTGCCGCCCTGACCGGCATGTCGGCCATGGTGTTCCTCATCGCCCGGCTAACCTGCCTGCAGCAGTGCACCCCGGATCCGGTGCTCGGCCGCACCTGCTCGCTCTTCCTCGCGGTCGAGGCGGCAGCCGGGCTTGCGGGGACTGCCGTCGGCGGCGTCCTGATGGAACTGGCCGGATTCGCCGTTGCGGCAGCTGCTGCCGCGCTGACGATCGCGGTCAGCGCGGTCGTGTGTGCCATCTTTCTCAGGGCAGCGAGCTCAGCGACGACCCGGCCGCCCGGGCCTCCGCCGCGAGGCCGGTGATGCCAGCCGCCACGGCGGCCGGATCCGCGAGCATGTGCAAGTACCCGCCGGCAGTTCGCGCACCGGCCATCCAGCCTGCGCTGCCTCGGCAGCCTGCTGCCGGCAGGGCTCGGAGAAGGCCGGGTACCAGGGCGATCAGGGCTGCCACGCCGCCATGCTGCCGGCCGGGCCCGGTGCAGCGACAGCCCTCGCTGAGGGCAGAGGAGCCTCGGTAGAGTCCAGGTCAGGATCTTCGCCAGGCGCTGGGGAGGCCATGGACGTTCGCGGCTGCATCGAGGAGAATTCGGCCGGCTTCTTCGATGCACTCAGTCAATGGCTGGCCATTCCCTCGATCTCCGCCGACCCTGCCCATCACGGTGACGTCCGCCGGTCGGCGGAATGGCTTGCCTCCTACCTCCGCCAGGCCGGCTTTCCGGTGGCCGAGGTCCTCCAGACCGGTGCGGACGGCAGCGGGCTGCCCGCGGTGTTCGCGCAGTGGCCGGCCGCGGACCCGTCGGCTCCGGCCGTGCTCGTCTACGGCCATCACGACGTGCAGCCGGCCGAGCCGCTCGATGAGTGGGACTCACCGCCGTTCCGGCCGGTGCAGCGGGACGGGCAGGTGCTGGCGCGCGGTGCCTCCGACGACAAGGGCCAGGTGCTCTTCCACGCCCTTGGCGCCCGGGCCAGCCTCGCCGCAGGCGGGGGGGATGCGCCACCGGTCACGCTCAAGCTCCTGATCGAGGGCGAGGAGGAGTCCGGGTCGGCGAACCTCCCCGCGCTGCTCGAGGCCAACCGGGAGCGGCTCGCCTGCGACGTGATCGTCATCAGCGACGCCATGATGTGGGCGCCGGACGTGCCGTCGATGTGCACCGGGATGCGCGGCCTGGCCGTGGCCGAGATCGACCTGCGCGGGCCCGACCGGGACCTGCACTCCGGGTCGTTCGGCGGCGCGGTGCCCAACCCGCTGCACGCCCTGGCGGACCTGCTGGCCGGCCTGCACGACGCCGACGGCAGGGTCGCGCTGCCCGGCTTTTACGACAAGGTGCTCCCGGTCTCCGCTGGCGAGCGGGAAATGTTCGCCAGGCTGCCGTTCGACGAGCAGGCGTGGCTCGACGAGGCCGGGCACAGCCGTGCCGCGGTCGGCGAGGCGGGCTACAGCACGCTCGAGCGGATCTGGGCCAGGCCGACCGCTGAGGTCAACGGGATGTGGGGCGGCTACACCGGCCCGGGCGGCAAGACGATCATCCCCAGCCGGGCGCACGCGAAGCTGTCCTTCCGGCTGGTCGCGAACCAGGAGCCGGCCGACGTGGCCGCGGCGCTGCGCGAGTACGCGGCGCAGCGGACGCCGCCGGGCATCGAGGCCACGGTCGCGTTTGGCGAGCCGGGGGTCCGCGCGTGCTTCTCGCCGGTGGACTCGGCCGCGGTCGCCGCGGCCCGGCAGGCCATGGAACGTGCGTTCGGGCGGGAGGTCCTGTTCACCCGGGAGGGCGGCAGCGGGCCCGAGGCCGACCTTGCCGCCATCCTCGGGGCGCCCCTGGTCTTCCTTGGCGTGGGGCTGGGCTCGGACCGCATGCACGCACCGAACGAGAAGGCCGAGATGGCGCTGCTGCTCAAGGGTGCCGAAGCCGCCGCGTACCTGTGGGAAGAGCTCGCCGCGGCGGCCGGCGATGTCACGGCGGCGCGGTGAGCACCGGGCTCGGCAGCGGCGGGCTCCGCAACCTCGCCCTGTCGCGCGGCGAGGTGGACAGGGTGACCGCGCGCCGCGCCGACACCGAATGGCTGGCGGCGGCGTGGGCAGCCCCGGCCACCCGCGTCCTGGTCGTCGGGGACGGCAGGGCGCTGGTCCGGTCCGGCGGCAGCCACGCGGAGCTCGTGTTCGTGCCGCCGGCACAGGCACCGGAGGGCGTCCGCTTCCTGCTCGGGACCGACGCCGGCGGTGTGGTCTACTTCGGCGTGGCCGGGCCGCTCCCGGTGCCGGGAGGGGGCCAGCCCGCGGATCCCGGGGTCCGGCCGGTCAGCCTGCGCGAGGCGGGGCCGCTGCTGTCCGACCGTGACGCCGGGCTGATGACCCACGCCGTGGCCCTGGCCAACTGGCACGCGGTCCACGGGCACTGCCCGCGGTGCGGCGCGGTCACCGAGCCCGAGCTTGCCGGGCACGCGCGACGGTGCGTGGCCGACGGGAGCGAGCACTTCCCGCGGCTGGATCCGGCCGTGATCATGCTGGTGACCGATCCCGGCGACCGGTGCCTGCTGGCGAGGAATGCGCTCTGGCCCGAGCGGCGGGTGTCCATCCTCGCCGGGTTCATCGATCCGGGCGAGTCCGCCGAGCAGGCGGTCGCGCGCGAGGTGCACGAGGAGACCGGGATCACCGTCGGCGACGTCCGCTACGTGGGCAGCCAGCCCTGGCCGATGCCGCGCAGCCTGATGCTCGGCTTCCGCGCCGTGGCCACCGGCAGCCTGGAGATCACGGTGGACTCCGAGGAGATCGCCGAGGCCCGCTGGTTCAGCCGGGACGATCTGCGCGCCAGCATCGCGAGCGGCGAGATCAGGCTGCCGCCGCCGGTGTCGATCGCGCACCGGATCATCGAATCCTGGTACGGCGCCCCGCTCGAGGGCGCCTGGTAGGCGGCACGAGTGCCGGAAAGCCGCGTGCGGCCGGCCCCGGGATCAGCGCAGCAGCAGGCGGGCGGCGAGTTCCAGGTGGTTGCTCACGTCATCGGCGGAGGCGCGCCTGGTCACCCAGGCGACCAGGTTCGACAGCCAGACGTCGCCGATGACCCGGGCGATCGCCCTGTCGTCGGCTGACGGCTCGCCCTCGTGCATGGCCCTGGTCAGCATCTGTTCCATCAGCCGTGCGACGGCGTTGACCTCGGCCGCGGCGCTGGGGTCCGCGAACATGAACGCACGGGTCATCGCCTCGGTGAGCATCGGCTCGCGCTGCATGGTCCGGGTGATCCGGCCGAGCACGTACAGCATCCGCTCATACGGCGTGTCGCCGGGGATAGGCCGGCGGTCGAGCCTCTCCTGTGCCCGCTCGAACTCCCGCGCCAGCCCGGACACCAGCAGATGGATCTTTGACGGGAAGTACCGGTACAGCGTCCCGAGGGCCACGTCCGCCCGCTCGGCCACGGTCCGCATCTGCACCGCCTCGTAGCCGCCCTTGGACGCGAGCGCCAGCGTGGCGTCGAGAATCCGCTTGCGGCGGTCACGCTGCGCAGCCGAGCCGAACTCGGCGGACGGTGCATGCGGCACGACCGTGCCGCTGGTACGTGTTCTCGGCGCTGCCATGGAGGCCTCTCGTGGTGTCCACAAAGCGGGAGCCGCTCGTCGCGATCTCCGGCCGGCGGTTCGCGCGGGCCAGAGTGGTGCCGCTGCCCGCAATCCCATCCAGCGTACCAACGGTGGCGCCGCAGGCAGGGTGCTCTGCGCTGGCCGCCGGCAGGTAAAACGTGTTCTAATTTTGCGAGCCGCCGCCACGAGGAGGACCGGTGCCGATCGGCATGGACTTCACCCTCGGTGAGACCCAGCAGGCGGTCGCCCGGGTCGCCGCCGAGGTGCTGGGCCAGGCACGGCCGCCCGCGGGAGCGCCCGGCCCGGGTGCGCACGGCGCGGCGACCACCCCGCCGCACGGCGCGGCGACCACCCCCTCGCACGGCGCGGCCCACGCCCCGGCGACCACCCCGTCACTCGGCGCGCCGCTGTGGAAGGAGCTCGGCCGGGCCGGGCTGCTCTCGCTCGCGCTGCCGGCCTGGCTGGGCGGCGACGGGCTCGGCATGCTGGACGTGGGGACGGCGCTGACTGAGATCGGCAGGCGGGCCGCCGCGGTGCCCGCGCTGGCCACGCTGGCCCTGGGCGTGCTGCCGGTGGTCCGGTGGGGCGACCGCAGCCTGCAGCAGGTGCTGCTGGACGGCGTCGCCTCCGGGGATACCGTGCTCACTGCCGCGCTGCGCGAGCCATCCCAGGTGATGCCCCTGGCCCCGGCCACGACGGCCAGCCTGGCCCGCGGGTCAGGCACGGTCTCCGGCGTCAAGGTCGGCGTGCCGTACGGCGCGGAGGCAGACTGGATCCTCGTGCCGGCCAGCATCGCCTCGGGGGGCGCAGGCACCGCGATCATGGTCGTCGCCAGGTCGGCGAGCGGGCTGTCCTGGCAGCGCACCCACAGCGCCGCGGGTGAGCCCGAGTACACGCTGCGCCTCGACCGCGCTCCGGTCAGCCACGTGGTCGGCGCCGTGGACGGGGAAGGCGGGAGCCGCGCCGTGTCCGGCCTGTACCAGCTCGGGACCGCCGGGGCGTGCTGCATGGCCGACGGTGCCGTCGCAGCGGCGCTGGACCTGACCAGGGCGCACCTGGCCACGCGGGAGCAGTTCGGCCGGCCGCTCGCCACGTTCCAGGCCGCGGCCGAGAAGGCCGCCGACGTGTACATCACCGCGCGGACGCTGCACCTGGCGACGCTCTCGGCGTGCTGGCGGCTGGACACCGGCCGCGGCGCGGCCGCCGACCTCGACGTCGCGGCGTACTGGCTCGCCGACCAGGCGCCAGCCGCGCTGCGGGTATGCCACCACCTGCACGGCGGCATCGGCATGGACATCACCTACCCGCTGCACCGTTACTCCTCGCTGGTCAAGGACCTGGTCAGGTTCGTGGGCGGCGCCGACCACCGGCTCGACCGGCTCGGCGCCCGGGCCTGCGGCCAAGCGGGGGGTTCTGGGGGGGTCGTCCCCCCGGACCAGCACTGAGGGCCGCCATGTTCCTCGACCTCACCGCCGAGCAGGCCGCCC
Organism: Streptosporangiaceae bacterium; assembly: GCA_030038015.1. Classification (GTDB taxonomy): domain Bacteria; phylum Actinomycetota; class Actinomycetes; order Streptosporangiales; family Streptosporangiaceae; genus JASHPR01. Next base: position 9,156 of record JASHPR010000079.1, on the reverse strand, counting down.
TGCGCGATGAGCTGCGCGGTTACTTCGCGGCGCTGATCTCGCCCGAGGAACGCGAGGAGATGCTCACGCAGCGGCACGGCGCGGCCTACCGCGAGGTGGTGCGCAGGATGGGCCGCGACGGCTGGCTGGGGATCGGCTGGCCGGCCGAGTTCGGCGGCCGCGGTCTCGGGCAGGTGGAGCAGCAGATCTTCGTCAGCGAAGCGGCCCGGGCCGACGTGCCGCTGCCGTCCGTCACCCTGCAGACCGTCGGCCCCACGCTGCAGGCCCACGGGACCCGCGAGCAGAAGGCCTTCTTCCTGCCGAAGATCCTGGCCGGCGAGGTGCACTTCGCGATCGGGTACACCGAGCCCGAGGCGGGCACCGACCTGGCCGCGCTGCGGACCCGGGCGGTGCGGTCGGGAGACAGCTACGTGGTCAACGGCCAGAAGATCTTCACCACCGGAGCGCACAACGCCGACTACATCTGGCTGGCCTGCCGCACCGATCCTGAGGCGCCGCGGCACAAGGGCATCTCCATCCTCATCGTGGACACCACCGACCCCGGCTTCTCCTGGACGCCGATCATCACCCACGACGGCGCCCACCACGTCAACGCCACGTACTACTCAGACGTGCGGGTCCCGGTGACGATGCGGGTCGGCGAGGAGAACGCCGGCTGGCGCCTGGTGACGACGCAGCTCAACCACGAGCGGGTGATGCTCGGCCCGGCGGGCCGGATCGCCGCCCTGCACGACCGGGTGCGCGGCTGGGCCGAAGGCCGCAGCGGCCCGGGCGGCCGCCCGCTGCTGAGCATGCCTGACGTGCGCCGGGCGCTGGCCGAGACGTATGCCTGCCTGCGCATCAACGAGCTGCTCAACTGGCAGGTCGCGGTGGCGCCGGCGGTCGACGTGGCCGACGCGTCGGCCACCAAGGTCTTCAGCTCGGAACGGCTGCAGCGGCTCGGCCAGCTGCTGCAGGACGTCGTGGGCCGGCACGGGGACCCCGCCGACGCGGACACGGCCGAGCTCATGCGCTGGCTCGACATCCAGGCCAGGCGGGACACCGTGCTCACCTTCGGCGGCGGGGTCAACGAGATCCAGCGGGAGCTGATCGCCACCACCGGGCTCGGGCTGCCCAGGGTGCCCAGATGAGGGGCGAGCGTACCGTTCAGGCTGGTGACGGGGGTGCGGCCGGCGCGGATTCCGCCGCCGCGGACGCCGCGATAAGAGAGGCCGCTGCCCGGATCGCCGCAGCGGGCGAATCCAGGCCGCGCCCGGCACGGGATCCGGTGAACCTGCCGATGATCCGTAACTGGGCCGAGGCGATCGGCGACGCCAACCCGGTCTACACCGACGCCGAGGCGGCGGCCCGCTCGGTGCACGGCGGCCTCGTCGCGCCGCCGGCCATGGCGCAGGTGTGGACCATGCGCGGGCTGCACCCCGCGGCGGGCGAACCCGACGACGACCCGCTCGGCCTGATGTCGGCGGTGCTCGACGAGGCCGGGTTCACCTCGGTCGTCGCCACCAACTGCGAGCAGGAGTACCACCGCTACCTGCGGCACGGCGAGCACGTCACCGTGCGGGCCCGCCTGGAGGGGATCGCGGGCCCGAAGCGGACATCGCTCGGCGAGGGCTGGTTCGTCACCACCCGCAGCACCTGGTACGCGGGAACCGAGCCGGTCGCCTCGATGCTGTTCCGGATACTGAAGTTCCGCCCTCCCGCCGCCGCGCCCGCCCCGGCCCCGGCCGCGGAGGTGCTGCGGCCGGTCGTGTCGCGTGACACCGCGTTCTTCTGGGACGGCACCGCCGCCGGGGAGCTGCGGATCCAGCGCTGCGGCGGCTGCGGCGCGCTGCGCCACCCGCCCGGCCCGATGTGCCCGGCCTGCGGCGCTGCCCGGCCGGAGTACGTCGTGGCCGCCGGCACCGGGGAGGTCTACAGCTACGTGGTGCAGCACCACCCGCCGGTTCCCGGCAAGGAGCTGCCCATCGTGGTCGCGCTGGTGCAGCTCACCGAGGGCGTGCGCATGGTCGGCGAGCTGCTGGGGGTCGGCCCGGAGCGGGTGCGGATCGGGCTGCCGGTGCGGGCCGCGTTCGTCCGGGTGGACGACACGCTGACGTTGCCGGCGTGGCGGGAGGACGCGCGATGACCGACGGCGCCGGGCTGGCCCTGCCGGAGCTGGTGATCGACGTCACCCCGACGTTCGTGGTCGCCTCCGCGATCGCGACACGGGACTTCCAGGACGTGCACCACGACCGGGACCGGGCCGTGCAGCGGGGCGGCAAGGACATCTTCATCAATATCCTCACCACCACCGGGCTGGTGCAGCGGTACGTCACCGACTGGGCCGGGCCGCAGGCGCTGGTGCGCAAGGTCGCGATCAGGCTCGGCGTGCCATGCTACGCGGGCGACACGCTCACGTTCTCCGGGCGGGCCGTGGCGCGCGCCGGCGGGGGGTGCGAGGTGGAGGTCACCGGCCGGTGCAGCCTCGGCGACCACGTCACCGGCACCGTGGTGGTCAGCCTGCCCGCCGGCGGGAACGGCGCGGCCGGAGACAGGCGCGTGGCCGGAGACAGGCGCGTGGCCGGGGGCGGTGGCGCGGCCGGAGACGGCGGCGCCGGGGATGCCGCGTGATCGCGGGGGCGGCCGCGGTCGCCGGCATCGGGGCGACCGAGTTCTCGAAGGACTCGGGGCGCAGCGAGCTGAAGCTCGCCGCCGAGGCGGCGTCGGCCGCGCTGGCCGACGCCGGGCTGAGCCCGTCCGACGTGGACGGGCTGGTGACGTTCACCATGGACGCCACCGCCGAGATCGCGCTCGCCCGCGAGCTGGGCATCGGCGAGCTCACGTTCTTCAGCCAGGTCGGCTACGGCGGCGGCGCCGCCTGCGGCTGCGTTCAGCTGGCCGCGATGGCGGTCGCGACCGGGGCCGCCCAGGTGGTGGTGTGCTACCGGGCGCTGAACGAGCGCTCGGGCCACCGGTTCGGCCAGGTGTCCCGCGCCGCGGCGGTGGCAGCCACCTCGGGCGGCGTGGACAACGGCTGGCACTACCCGATGGGCCTCGCCGTGCCGGCCGCGACCGTCGCCATGATCGCCCGGCGCTACATGCACGATTACGGGGCCACCAGTGAGGACTTCGGCCTGGTCACCGTCGCGGACCGGCGGCACGCGGCGGCCAACCCGAAGGCGTGGTTCTACCAGCGGCCGGTGACGCTCGCCGAGCACCAGGCCTCCCGCTGGATCGTGGAGCCGCTGCGGCTGCTCGACTGCTGCCAGGAGAGCGACGGCGCCGTCGCGCTGGTGGTGACCAGCACCGAGCGGGCGCGCGACCTGCCCCAGCGGCCCGCGGTGATCCGCGCGGCGGCGCAGGGATCCGGCCCGGACCAGTACGTGATGACCAGCTATTACTCCCGCGAGCTCGGGCTGCCGGAGATGGGCGTGGTGGGCAGGCAGCTGTGGCGGCAGGCCGGGATCGGGCCGCAGGACGTGCGGACCGCCGTGCTGTACGACCACTTCACCCCGTACGTGCTGCTGCAGCTCGAGGAGCTCGGCTTCTGCGGGCGCGGGGAGGCCAGGCACTTCATCTCCGGCGGCGCGATCGAGCTCGGCGGCAGGCTGCCGGTGAACCCGCACGGCGGCCAGCTCGGGGAGGCGTATATCCACGGCATGAACGGCATCGCCGAGGCCGTGCGCCAGGTCCGCGGCACCTCCGTCAACCAGGTCGGCGGCGACGGCCCGGTCCTGGTCACCGCGGGAACCGGGGTGCCCACCAGCGGACTGGTCCTGGGGCCGGCCTGAGCGGGGCCGCGGGGCCGGGGCCGCGGAGCCGGCCGGGCCCCAGGTCAAGGCCGACGTCATCGTGGTCGGCAACAAAGGCATGACCGGGCTGCGGCGGGTGATCGGCAGCGTGCCCAACTCCGTGGCGCACCAGGCGCCCTGCGCGGTGCTGATCGCCTTCACCAGCTAGCTGCGCCGCGCTTCCCCGGATGACGCCGGCCCGCTGAACAGCGGCCGGCCGCTGCCTCTTGCGTCGGTCATGCCCATGGCACCCCTCCTTCACGCGAGCGCAATCGGAAGGCCGGCTGGGAGCAAAGGGCCGGCGCGCTGGCGCGAGCACTTCGCAGCGGCACCTACGGTGGTCGTAGTTACGGCCGCCATAGAGGACACGCGAGGACAGCAGATCATGAGTGACTGGCCGGAGGGCTGGTACCGGGATCAGCCCGGGCGGCAGGAAGCACAGCAGGCGTCGGGCGGATCACACCAGGCGCCGCCTCCCGGGGCAAATGCCGGCCGGTCTGCCTGGCCGGACCAGCCGCCCGTGCGTGTGGCATCGGGACGGGCCGCACCGCCAGCACCGGGCCTGCCCGCAACCCGCGGGCGGGGCTCGGGCGGGCGCCGGTGGCGGTTCTGGGGCCAGCCCGGCAGGCACGGCCGGCGGATCGCCCTGATCGCCGGAACCGTCGTGGCCGTCCTTGTCGCCGCGACCGTCTCGTCGTATTTCTGGGTGGACTCCAAGCTGAACCGGTCGGTGGTGCTGCCGGCATTCGCCGGGCAGTCGGCCGGCCAGAACTGGCTGATCGCCGGCTCGGACGGCCGCGACGGCCTTACCGACCAGCAGATCCGCAACCTGCACGTGGGGTTCGACTTCGGCACGGACAACTCTGACTCGCTGATGCTGCTGCACATCGGCGGCGGCAGGCCGGTGCTGATCAGCATCCCGCGCGACTCGTACGTGCCGATTCCCGGGTACGGCTATAACAAGATCAACGCTGCGCTCGGACTCGGCGGGCCATCGCTGCTCGTCAAGACCGTCGAGAGCGTCACCGGCCTGCGCATCAACCACTACGTGGGCATCGGGTTCCTCGGGCTGGTCAGCGTGGTCGACCAGGTCGGCGGCGTGAACATCTGCCTGCCGGCGGCGCTGCAGGACACCGACTCCGGCGCCAACTTCAAGGCGGGCTGCCAGACGATGGACGGCGCGCAGGCGCTGGCCTTCGTCCGGGACAGGCACTCCTTCGCCGACGAGGACCTGCAGCGGATGCAGGACCAGCGGGCGTTCCTCAAGGCGCTGCTGGACAAGGCCACCAGCCCTGGCGTCTTCCTCGACCCGTTCGCCGCCCTGCCGTTCGCTTCCACCTCCGCGAGCGCGATCTCGGTCGACCAGGGCACGAACCTGTACAGCCTGGTCAAGATGGCGTTCGCGCTGCGCGATCCGCTGACCGGCACGGTCCCGATCGCCGACGCCAACTACTTCACCGCGAACGCGGGCGACGCCCTGCTGTGGAACAGCACCGAGGCCCTCGAACTGTTCAACGCGCTGAAGACCGACCAGACCGTCCCCGCCGGCCTGCTGAGCGGGACGACGGTCGGCTGAGGACCGCGGCCCGCGCCGCTGGCGCCAGGAATGTGGTCACGGGCGGCTGTCCGCACAACCGCTGGTGACCACATTCCGCCGTGGCCAGTCCCCGGAGCCGGCTTTCGCCGGTGTCGGCCGGCCCGCGGGGCGACGGTCGGCTGAGGACCGCGGCCCGCGCCGCTGGCGCCAGGAATGTGGTCACGGGCGGCTGTCCGCACGACCGCTGGTGACCACATTCCGCCGTGGCCAGCCAGCTTCTTCCGAGCTGGCTTTCGCCGGTGTCAGCCGGCCCGCGCCATGTCCAGGGCGGCCAGGTAGCCGAAGGTCATGGCGGGCCCGATCGTGGCGCCCGCGCCGGCGTAGCTGTGGCCCATGACCGAGGCGCTCGCGTTGCCCGCCGCGTACAGGCCCTCGATCACGCTGCCGTCGGCGCGCAGCACCCGGGCCCGCTCGTCCGTGCGCAGCCCGCCCTTGGTGCCCAGGTCGCCGGGCACGATCCTGACCGCGTAGAACGGCGGCCGGGCCAGCGGGGCCAGGTTCGGGTTCGGGCGGCACCGCGGGTCGCTGTAGTAGCGGTCGTAGGCCGAGTCGCCGCGCCGGAAATCCTCATCCTGGCCGGCCTCGGCGAACTCGTTGAACCTGGTCACGGTCTTCGCCAGGCCCCCGGCGTCGACGCCGATCTGCCCGGCGAGCTCGGCGAGCGACGGCGCGCGGAACACCGCCCCCGCCCGGTACCAGCGCCGCGGCAGGGGCTTGCGTGGCGGCAGGCCGGCGAACACGTAGCTGTTCCGGTAGCGCTGGTCGAAGACCAGCCAGGCCGGGATGTGCGGGTTGCCCGGGGAGTGCGCGTCGTACATCGCGTGCACGGCGTCCACGTACGGCGCGGACTCGTTGACGAACCGCTGGCCGGCGGCGTTGACCAGGATGCACCCGGGCAGGCTGCGCTCGGCCAGGCAGAAGTACGGCCCGCCGGTCAGCGGTATGGCCGGGCCCCACCACGCGTCGTCCATCAGGTCGAGCGCCGCCCCGGCGGCCTCGCCCGCGGCGATGCCGTCGCCGGTGTTGCCCGCCGAGCCCGTGGTCCACTCGGTGCCGACCGGCTGCCGCTGGTAGCGCCGCCGCATCGCCTCGTTGCGCTCGAACCCGCCGGAGGCGATCAGCACGCCGCGCCTGGCCCGCACCACCGCGGGCGTGCCGTCGCGCGTCGCCTGCACCCCGGTGACCCGGCCGCCGTCCACCTGCAGGCCGGTCATGGGGGTGCCGAGCCACACCGGCACGCCGCTGCGGGCCAGGCCCGCCCGCAGGCCGGCCGCGAGCGCCTGCCCCATGGTCAGCGTGCGCCGCCGCAGCAGCCGGGTGCGCGCCGTCCGGGCGAAGACCCGCCCGGCGGTGAGGACCGCGCGGGGGTGCCGGGTGCCCAGGCTCAGCCACCGGTAGTCGGCCTGGGTGATGGCCACGCCCTCGGGCGCCGGCAGGTAGGGAGGGTTGAGCCGGGCGAGTTCCGGCCCGAGCAGCCGCCCGTCGAGCGGCCTGGGCTCGATGCTGCGCCCGGCCGCCAGGCCGCCCGGAGCCTCGGGGTAGTAGTCCGCGTAGCCGGGCACCCAGGCGAACTCGACCGGGGTGCTGGCGCGGACCATCTCGAGCATCTCCGGGCCGTGCGCCAGCAGCGCCGCACGCAGTTTTTCTTGAACGCCTGGCCCGGCGACATGGGCCAGGTACGCGCTGGCCTGGTCCGGTGCGTCACGCACGCCGGCCTTGCGCAGCACCTCGTTGCCCGGCGCCCAGATGCCGCCGCCGGAGCGGGCGGTCGAGCCGCCGAAGTATTCGGCCTTCTCCAGGACAACGGCCCGCAGGCCGCTGCGCGCAGCGGCGAGCGCGGCGGTCATGCCCGCGGCGCCGCTGCCGACCACGACGACGTCGAACCCGGCCTCGTCCGCTGCCATGGCACCTCCCAGGCCTCATACTAGAACACGTTTCAGTTTGAGCCGAGGGGCGATGCGGGGAGCGGCCGCGCTAGTGTGGCGACGCGAGCGGCGGCGGGGTGCTGGACGGCGTGTCGCTGACCAATCTCGGCCGGCCGCCGTTCGAGGGGGCCGCGGCGGCCAAGCGGGCGTTCGCTGGCGATCTACAACATCGCGGGCGGTGACTGGGCTGGCTGCGAGATCCCATCTCATGATCTACGGGACGCGCCCTGGGCGTGTCATGATCAGGCGGGAAAGAGGGCGCCTGTGCGGTACCTGATCGTGGCCGAGGCCTACCGTGACCTGGAGCAGGTTAGCAGCCGGCTGGCGCTGACGGAGCGGCTGGCCGCCCTGCTGGCGCAGACCCCGGCAGGGCTCCTGCCGACCGTGTGTTACCTGTGCCAGGGGCTGATAGCGCCCGAGTTCGCCGGGGTGGACCTCGGCCTGGCCGAGAAGCTCGCCGCCCGCGCGGTGGCCACCGCGGCCGGCGCCGACGCCGCGCAGGTCGCCGCCCTGGTGCGGGAGACCGGCGACCTGGGCCAGGCCGCGGAGCGGCTGCTGGCTATGCCCAGTCCCAGGGCCGGCGGCTGGGCGGCCAGCCTGGAGGTCAGCGATGTGGTGCGCACCCTGGGCGAGATCGCCGCCGCCGAGGGGGCAGGTTCGCAGGGCCGCAAGCTGGAGCTGCTGGCCGGGCTGCTTGCCCAGGCCACCCCGCTGGAGGCCCGCTACCTGCTGCGGCTGGTGACCAGGAACCTGCGGCTGGGCATTGGCACGCCCACCATCCTGGACGCGCTGGCCCAGGTGCACGCGGGCGGCAAGGGCGCCCGGCCGGTGCTGGAGCGCGGCTACAACATCTGCTGCGACCTCGGCAAAGTGGCCGCTGCGTTGGTGAGCGGCGGGCTGGCCGCGGTGGAGCAGCTGCGGGTCCAGCCAGGAAACCCGGTGCGGGTCATGCTGGCCCAGCGGCTGGCCGACGCCGACCAGATCCTGGCCCGGCTGGGCGGGCGGTGCGCGGCCGAGTACAAGTACGACGGCGTGCGGATCCAGGCGCACCGCACCGCCGACGGGACAATCGAGCTGTTCACCCGGCGGCTCGAGCAGATATCCGCGCAGTTCCCAGACGTCGTCGAGCTGCTGGCGGGGCTGAGGCCGGCCGAGGCGATCCTCGAAGGGGAGGTCGTCGCATACGACGCGGCCGCGGGCGAGCTGCGGCCGTTCGGCGAGGTCATGCTGCGGCGCCGTAAGCACGGCATCGACCAGGCCGTCCGGGACGTGCCCGTGGGCCTGTTCTGCTTCGAGCTGCTGTACGCCGACGGCGAGGACCTGACCATGCTGCCGTACCCGCAGCGGCGCGCCGCGCTGGAGGCGGCCCTTGCCCTCTCACCCCGGCTGCGGCTTACCACCGCCGCCGAGGTCACTGACCCGGCCGCGCTGGACGCGATGTTCGCCCAGGCGGTCACCGACGGGTGCGAGGGCCTGGTGTGCAAGTCGACCGGGCCGGATTCCGTCTACCAGGCCGGAGCACGCGGCTGGCAGTGGATCAAGCTCAAGCGGGACTACCGGACCGAGCTGTCCGACACCGTCGACCTGGTCGTCATCGGCGCGTTCGCCGGGCGCGGCCGCCGCGCCGGGGTCTACGGCGCGGTGCTGCTGGCCGCCTACGACTCCGGCGCCGACGTGTTCCGCGCCGTGACCAAGTGCGGCGCCGGGTTCTCCGACGCCGACCTGGCCGCACTGCCCGCCCGGCTGGCACCGCTGCTAAGCCCGCACAGGCCTGCCCGGGTCGACGCGCGCCAGGAGCCGGACGTCTGGTTCGAGCCCGGTCTGGTCCTCGAAGTACTCAGCGCCGAGCTGACCCTGTCCCCGA
>JASHPR010000767.1 GCA_030038015.1 Streptosporangiaceae bacterium | reverse complement strand
GCAGGGTAAGGCACTCAGCACGCGGGCGGGCATTGTCTGTGCAGTTTCCGAAGCGCGGTCGCCGCTGCTATTTGCGCGTTTTATCGTCGGCCGCAGAGAAGTGCCCTTGCGGGCAAGATTGGCCCACAACGCCTAGGCCGGCAACTCCAGTTATGGCGTCCGGCGCGATATTTGATCACTCCATGTCTGATCATCGTCCCAGGACGCCGGACGCTGGTGGAGTGGCGAGCGGATGTGCACTGGCGTGAACCAGCTCCCAGTTCCCGCGCGTGCCCGGTAAGGACGGCAAAGTTGCGGCTGACGGGGCGCTCTGCTGGCTCGTACCCTGTAGGGGGCTATGATCCGGGTTGAGGGGGAAGATGGGCGGCAGGCGGCGTCGGCTCGACCCTGTGGGGCCGTTTGGCAACCCGGACGGGTCTCGGGCTGACATCGAGGATCTGATCAGCGAGTTCGTCGACTTCGGCGGCGATCCGGCGTACGGCCATCTGGCAACTCGCGCGAACGATTCAATGGTGCGGGTGATTGTGGGGAAGCTGGGCGCCGGCAAGACGGTCTACCTGCGGCGTCTTCAGGATTTTCAGGCACATCAGGACTCTGTTTACGCCGATCCGCCACAGCAGAGCCTGCCAAAGACCGAAGTTGTGGTGAAGGCGTGCCAGTGGTTTTCTGACCGTGTCCTGGTCGAGAAGTGGATGCAGATCTGGGAGCGGGCGATCGTGCGGTCGCTGGTTTCCTACGTGCTGCGCCGTCCCGAGCTGCGCCAGCAGTTGCGTGATGAGCAGGCCGATGAGCTGGAGAAGTCGTACACGCGGCTGCTGGACGACGTCCGGCGGCCCCGGTCGATCTACAGCGAGGTACGCGACATCATTAACCAGCGGCGTTCGGCCCACCAGCTGTCCACCTACCTCGATGACCCGCTGTGGGATGACCTTGAGGATCTGCTTGGTGAGGTCATCGGCCAGTGCAAGCCGATCTATTTCTACCTTGACGCGGTGGACGAAGAGTTCAGCCACGCGCCGATGTACTGGCTGAAGTGCCAGGAGGGGCTGTTTTACCAGGTCATGCGGCTGCTGCGGGATCACAGGCTGGGCGGCCGCCTGCATATCGTGGTCTGCATCCGCGACATTGTCATGTCCTCGGTTTACCGGTCAGAACATGCACCGCGGTACTACAACGAACCGCACATACGCGTCCTGACCTGGGACCGGAGCTCGCTGCTGTATCTGCTTCAGCAAAAGCTGCGCCGGCTGCCGCCGTCGCTGCTGATGCGGCGCCCGGCTAGCGGCGCGCCCACGATCCGCGACTGGCTCGGGGTCAATGGCCGCTGGCCCGGGCCCGATGGCGACGAAGCCATCGAAGATTACCTGCTCAGCCACACCAGGCTGATCCCGCGCGACATTATCTCGCTCGGCAATGAGCTGAACGAAGAGGTCCTGCGGCAGAAGCAAGCTGGCCAGGAGGGCGTGCCGCCGGCGGCTCTGCAGGCCGTGGTGAGACGCTGCGCCAAGCGGTTCGGCGACTCCCAGCTTGCGCAGTGCGCCAACCAGATCTCCTCAGACCTGATGCCGGAGAACGCCGCCCTGCAGAACTATTCCGAATTGTTCACTAGCACCCAGGCTTACATCACCGGCGTGCAGGAGGACGTTCGCTCCTTCGTCAGGATGATCGGCGTCGACCGGTTCCCGCGGGCGGATCTTGAGGCACTGCAGGAAGTGGCGGATCTGCACTTCGAGAAGGCGACGAACCTCGCCTCGGTCCTGTGGCAAAACGGGCTGCTCGGGTACATCGACGAGATCGGGGAGCGCCGGTTTTACTCGATGGGCGACGTCGACCAGTTTCACTTCCCGCCGGACGTGGCCACCTACGTGCTGCATCCGTGCCTGGTGCACGCGGTCGGGGGTATCGAGCAGGTGCAGCCGGGCACGGCCGCACGCATAGATGCGCGCCGCATCAGCCGGCCTGGGTCGACTGAGCGCGACGATCTTCCCGCGGTGCCGGCCGCTGGGCGGCCATCAAGCGGCAGCCGGGCGCTCCCGGAACCTGACCCAGCAGAGGTGCAGTCCTCGGTTGGGTCGAAGGCTGCTGACTACGCTGCCGGCGACGTCCTGGAGGACCGCTTCGAGATCTTGGAACTGATAGGGCACGGCGGCTCGTCGAAGGTCTACCGCGTGCGCGATGACGTCGAGGGCGAGGAGCGGGCGCTCAAGCTTTTCGACAGCGCCGCCGGGTATGAGGCGGTGCGACGCGAGATCGGCGCCCTGCGCAAGATCCATCATCCCAACGTCGTGGACGTCTTCTGGGCCGGCAAGACCACGGCAGGCGACTGGTATCTGATCACCGAGTTCGTTGACGGGGAATCGCTCGGTGAGTTTGTCACCGGAAAGAGGCATCTTCGCGATCGGGAGGCAGTGGATGTTGCACTCGATCTGCTCGGAGCGCTCGCCGCTTTTCATCCTGATTCGGTGCGCCTCAAGCAGCTGGATGCTAAACGTCGCGAAGGCAGCCTGCCGGAAGCCGAGTCGCGCGAGTGGATGGAACTGCAGGACAAAGGGCTGGTGCATCGCGACATCAAACCGCTCAACGTGATACTCACCCGCACCGGAGCGAAACTGCTTGACTTCAACATCGCCTCCCGGTTCGGCGACCCCGTGGTCACTCACTCAGGCACCCCGCCGTATCAGCCACCCGACGTCGGCGCCACTCGCTGGGACGTCTCCACCGACCTGTTTGCGGTCGGCGTTCTGCTCTACCAGCTCCTGTGCAATGGCCACCACCCGTTCCCGAATGCCATGCCCATGGCCAGCGAACCGGTAATCGACCCGAGAACGATCCGCCCCGACCTCAACCCCGATCTTGCAGAATTTCTCGTCAAGGCATGCGCCCCAGCCAATGCAGATCGCTTCTCCACGGCCGCGGAGATGCTGGCCGCCTTGCGCAGCATCCGGGCTTATCTATAACGTCCCACCTCTGGCATTATCGAAACGTGACAGACAGCCCGCTCGAACGCCTCGCACAAACGGCGTACGAAGCCCACCGTGGCGCCCATGACCCCGGATCCCTCCCAGCGTGGGAAGACGCCACCGAGCAGGAGCAGCAAGCCTGGAGGGCGGCGGTATCCGCCGTCACCGCGCAAACCGGCAAGACCATCTCCGAGGCCCCCCGCACCCGGCCGCTGGTCATCCAGGCCGGGGACCAGCGCCGCAGCTTCGACGCAGAATTCACCGCCGGGCGCCAGGGCAAGCTCGTCATCAATGACGGATTCGCTTCCGGCCACCACGCCCGCTTCCGCCCTGTCCACGGCCTCTGGTACGTCGAAGACCTTGGCTCAACCAACGGCACCTCGCTTAACGGACTTCGCATTCACGCAGCCCAACGGCTGAAGAAAGGCGACAAGATCAAGATCGGGCACACCGTGGTGACCGTGGTATCGGCATGAACGGGGAGGAGAAGCCCGAGCCGCGGCGTCCAGCACGTAATCCAGTCTGTGATCCCGATGCGTCTGGCCTCTAGGAGTCGATCGAGGCAAGATGGAGCGAGTAGATCCTGCTGGAAGGTGGTGCTATGGCCGACAGCGATCTCGTTCGGCAGCGCCGGCGGACGAGGTTCTAGCGGGCCCGGGGAGTTAGTCCAGCAAGGTCACCTAACTCCTGCACCACGTTGCAAGGCCAGGCGCTCCCGTCGCCGAGCGGGAGCGGAGCGGCAGTCGTATATACCCAGGCCCGGAGACCCCCGGCCCTTTGATCTGGGTCAGTTGGCGATGCCGTGCTGAGTGATCAGTACCTCTCTGACGATCCTGTTGTGGTACGGGATCCAGACGTCGATCGCCACATGTCACGACTAGAGGCGAGGTGCGTCTGACAAAATGCACCAGTTCTCGGGTGTAATA
>JASHPR010000766.1 GCA_030038015.1 Streptosporangiaceae bacterium | reverse complement strand
GGCCGCCGCGGCGCAGCAGGGAGCGGACGGCCCGGAACCCGTCCGCGGTGACCAGCCCGCGGGCGACGCCCTCCCACAGCGCCTCCTCGATCTCGGCGGGCAGCCGCCCGGTGACCGCGGCCAGGTCGGACCGGAACAGCGCGCCGTGCTCGCGCAGCGCGTCGAGCACGTCGCGGGTGCGGCCGGGCCCGGGCTCGGCCGGGGCCAGCTCACCCCGAGCGGCCCGCAGCAGCCACGGCAGGTCGTCGCGGATCGTCATCGTGATCGGCGTGGCCCGGGACGGCGCCATCCCGCTGCGCCGGGGGACCGGGTCGGGCTGGCTGTCCCGCACCGACAGCCGGCCCCAGGTGACCTGGCCGGACAGGCACAGCTCGTCCAGCCACTCGCGCCGGTAGCCGTCCACCCGGGTGGCCAGCACCGCGTTCTCCCAGGCCCCGGCGGCCAGCTCGAAGCCCTGCAGCTGCTCGATCACCGCGAGCACGCCGAACCGCCCCTCGCGCCTGGTGCCCGGCTCGACGTGCTGCCAGCGCAGCAGGAACCGCATGAAGTCCCTGGCGCTGACCGGCTCGATCTCGGCCCGCAGCCGCTGCCGGGTGTAGGCGTGAATCCTGGCCAGCAGCCGCCGGGCGCAGAACTCCTCCTCGCCGCGGGAGGTGAACCGCCCGCGCAGCGCGAAGCCCTCCTCCTCCAGCCGGGCCAGCGCCCGCACGACCAGGGTCTGCGGCAGCCCGGTCGCCGCGGCCAGCTCGGCCGCGGTCGACGGGCCGCGGCAGTCCATGTGCCCGCGGAGCAGGCCCGCCGCTGCCTCTTCCTCTTCGGGCGGGGCGGACGGCGCGACCGGGCACGGGTGGTCCGGGACGATAGCGGCGTCCGGGAACAGCACCTCGATCGCGGGCCGGCGCTCCACCGCGCACCACAGTTCGCCCGCCGGGCCGTGCACCGACGCGGCCCGGCGGTCCCGCACCAGGGCGGCGAACTCCGGCTGCCAGGCCGGCACCGGGCGCAGCGTCACCGTGGTCATCAGCAGGTCGTGCAGCTCGTCGGCGTCACGCGGGTCGGGGCGGACCTGCGCCTCGACCCGCTCGATCGCGGCCAGGTCCAGGCTGCGCAGCTCCGCGGCGGCGACCGGCAGGCCGCGGCGCAGCGGCACCGCGCGGCTCCGGCGTTCCTCCAGCGGCGCGTCGTCGAGAAAGGTGAACGGCTGGCCGTTCAGGATCTCGTGCGCGAGCACCGAGGGCTCGGTGGTGTCCCGGACGACCACCGAGACGCGGCCGGACTCGATGCGCGAGACCAGCTCTTTCAGCCCGTCGATGTCCATGGCCTCGCGCAGGCAGTCCTCCAGGGTCTGCCGCACCAGCACGTGGTCGGGGATCTCCAGCGGGCCGGGGGCGACGTTCTCCTGGCAGGCGGCCAGCGTCGGGAACACCGCCGCCATCAGGTCGTCGGCTTCCATCCGCTGGATGGCGGGCGGGTTCTTCTTCCCGCCGCGCATCCGCAGCACCGCGAGCGAGGTGTTCAGGTTCCACCGCCACCGCGCCGCGAACATCGGCGAGGTGAGCACCGCCTGGCGGACCACGCCCTCGACGCTCGCCGAGGCCAGGAACTTCGGCACCCGCTCCAGCGGGAAGCTGTGCTGCGGCCCGAGCGACAGCAGGATCGCGTCGTCGCTGGCCGCCGCCTGCAGCTCGAAGTCGAACGTGACGCAGAACCGCTTGCGCAGCGCCAGGCCGAGCGCCCGGTTCAGCCGCGCGCCGAACGGCGTGTGCCCGACCAGCTGCATCCCGCCGGCCTCGTCGAAGAACCGCTCCAGCACGATGGTGTCCATGGTCGGCAGCACCCCGAGCTGGGCCAGCGCCGCGCCGAGGTAGGCGGCGATGGTCTCGGCCGCGTCGTCGCCGATCCCGCACTCCGCGCGCAGCCAGGCGACGGCCCCGGCCTGCCCGGCGCCCGCGAGGCGCTCGGCCACCGCCTCGCGGAGCGCGCTCACCTCCGCGGAGAGCTCTCGGGTGCGGCCCGGGGCCTCGCCCAGCCAGAACGGGATGGACGGGGGCGCGCCCTGCGCGTCCACCACCCGGACCACGCCGGGCTCCACCCGGCGGATCCGCCACGAGTGCGTGCCGAGCAGGAACACGTCGCCGGCCATGGACTCGATCGCCCAGTCCTCGTTGACGGTCCCCACCAGGGTTCCGTCCGGCTCGGCCAGCACCCGGTAGTCGCCGAGCTCGGGGATCGCCCCGCCGGACGTGAGCGCGGCGATGCGGGAGCCCCGCCTGCCGCGCAGCCGCCCGGTCACCTGGTCGCGGTGCAGGTACGCGGCCCGGCGGCCGCGCCCGGTGCGGATCCCCTCCGAGACCAGCTCGGCGACCCGCTCGAAGTCCTCCTGCGACACCCGCTGGAACGGGGCCGCGCCCCGGAACAGGGCCAGCAGGTCCGCCTCCGCCCACTCGGCGGCCGAGCACTCGGCCACCGCCTGCTGGGCCAGGATGTCCAGCGGCCCTTCCGGCACGTGCAGCACGTCGAGCCGGCCCTGCCGGACCCCGCGCAGCAGCGCCGCGCACTCCACGAGCTCGTCCCGGGACGTCGGGTACAGCCGGCCCGATGGCGTCCCGGTGCGGGTGTGGTTGGAGCGGCCCACCCGCTGCAGGAAGGTCGCGAAGCTGCGCGGCGAGCCGATCTGGCACACCAGCTCCACCGGCCCGATGTCGATGCCCAGCTCCAGGGACGCGGTCGCCACCAGGGCGCGCAGGTCGCCGCCGCGCAGCCGGGCCTCCACCCGCTGCCGGCGGCCGGCGGACAGGCTGCCGTGGTGCGCCGCGACCTGGCCGTCGCCGAGCCGCTCGCCGAGCTGGTGCGCTACCCGTTCAGCCATCCGGCGGGTGTTGACGAACACCAGCGTGGTCCGGTGCTGCTGCACGTGCCCGGCGATCAGGTCCAGGATGTCGGCCATCTGCTCGGCCGAGGCGACCGCGCCGAGCTCGTCGTTGGGCAGCTCCAGGGCCAGGTCGAGGTCGCGGCGGTGCCCGCTGTCCACGATCGAGCACCGCGGCGAGCCGTCGGCGCGCGAGCGGCCCTCGCCGGCGCCGACCAGCAGCCGGGCCACCGCCTCGACCGGCCGCTGGGTGGCCGACAGCCCGATCCGCTGCAGCGGCCCCGCCTCCCGGGCGAGGTGCTCCACCCGTTCCAGGGTGAGCGCCAGGTGCGAGCCCCGCTTGTTCCCGGCCACCGCGTGGATCTCGTCGACGATCACGGTCCTGGCCGCGGCGAGCATCGCGCGGCTCCGCTCCGCCGTCGCCAGCAGGTACAGCGACTCCGGGGTGGTGACCAGGACATCCGGCGGGCGCTTCAGCATCGCGGCGCGCTCCGCGGCGGTGGTGTCGCCGGTCCGCACCGCCACCCGGATGTCGGGCGCCCCCAGCCCCAGCTCCGCGGCGATCTCGGCGATCTCGGCCAGCGGCCGCTCCAGGTTCAGGTGGATGTCGACCGCGAGGGCCTTCAGCGGTGACACGTAGACCACCTGCGGGCCCGGGCCGGGTTCCGCGCCCGCCTCGTGGGCCCGGTAGATCCGGTCGATGCACACCAGGAACGCGGCCAGCGTCTTCCCCGAGCCGGTCGGCGCCGCGATCAGCGTCTGGCTGCCCGCCGCGATCTCGCGCCAGCCCTCCGCCTGGGGCAGCGTCGGCCCGGCCGGGAACCGCCGCTCGAACCAGGCACGGATCGCGGGGTGGAACGAGTCAAGCACGCGGCCACATTATCCCAGGCCACCGACAATCCCGCGCGGCCTAGACCCGACCCCCCGACGATGAAAGGCGGGCGCACCATGGCCCTGCGCCCGGTTCCCGCGTTCCTGTGCGGCCGATCAGATCGACCGAGCATGCCGCCCATCGCCCGCGGTGGCGCGGGAGGGTTTGCCGGCTCGGTTCGCGCTGGCCGGGTGGATCCCGGATCCATGCCTCTCGTGCTGCTGGTCATGGGTCGTCTCGGGCAGTTATGTCTGCGCAGCGAAGCGAGTTTGTGTCTGCGCAGCGAAGCGAGTTCGTCGAAGCGCGTTGCAGGGCGGCGCCATGCTCCGCGCTGGCTCCGGCTTCCGGGCGGCTATGCTCCCCTTGTGGTCGCCCCTGGTATCCGGCGGGGGCCGTGAGGTGACGCCCGTCGCCGCGGACATCATGCACCTCCTCATTGCCGCCGCGCTCACCTACGCGCTGGGGTTCGAGCGGGACCTGCGCGGCGCTCCGGCGGGTGACCGCCTCTTCGCCCTCATCGGCGTCGGCGCCGGGATCGTCGGCGTGCTCGCGGTGCACGGGGCGCCCACCGCGCTGCAGGGTGCGCTGACCGGCATCGGCTTCATCGGCGCCGGCCTGGTGTTCCGCCAGCAGCAGGGTCACCTCCAAATGATCCGGGGGCTGACGACGGCGGCGGCGATCTTCGCGGCCGCAGCCATCGGCGCCGCCGCGGGCGAGGGACGGCTGCTGCTGGCTACCGCTGCCACGGCCTTCGCGCTGCTGGTACTTGAGGTCCGGTACATCCCGGTGCTGAGAATGCTGGATGGCCGTCGCTGGGCGGGCCGGTTCCGCGACGACGAGTGGCCGAGCCGACCGCGCGATCGCGAGGCGGATGATCACTGACGAGGCCGCACCCCGACCGAGCACGGAAACCGTTCCTGCAGAGTCATGCGTAGCTGGCCGGGCACAGCTGGGGCGCCACCGGGGCGGAGGTCCTGGCGTGGCCGCGGCCGGACCTGGTGGCCGGGCTGGTGCTGGTCGATCCCGCGCATGAGCGGATGCTCGATGCCTTGCCCGGGCCAGCCAGGCGGGCAGTCCGGCTCGCCCGCGCGATCCGGCCCGATGAGCTGCGCGGTGGCGACACCGCTGGGAGCGCGGCGATTGGGCGGGAGCTGCCGGAGAAGACCACGGCATCGGGCAGGTCGGCAGGCTCGCAGTGGAGGCCCCGCTGCGGGCGTGCTCAGCTACGGCGCCGCTGGGCGCGGCGGTGGCGCCGGGCGCCCAGGCGCGTGACCAGGCACGATTTAACACCCTCACATTTTTGTTTCACACCCGGCCCACTCGACGGCCGCCGGAGGGCCTGGCGGAGGGCGCCACGGGCGCCCCGCGCGGCCGTCCAGACTCGCCTAGACCTGGTGGAAGCCCCAGTTCAGCAGCTGCTCGGCGGGCGGGAACGCCGAGCTTGGATTGCGGGTGGGGTTGGCATGCAGGACCACGCCGATCAGCGTGACCCCGCCGCGGCGCGCCTCGAACAGCAGGCAGTTGCCCGCGGCCTTGGTGTCACCGGTCTTGATCCCGATGGCGCCGGGATAAGAGCCGATCAGCTCGTTCGTCGTGTACCACAGGTAACTGTGATGCAAATCCGTCGCAGGAAGGTGATAACTGGGCTGCGCGACGATGCTGCGGAACAGCGAATAGCGCATGGCCGCCTCGCCGATCTGGATGAGGTCGGCCGGCGAGGAGTAGGTGGACTGCTCGGTCGGGTAAGGCATGCCGTCGAACCACGAGAAGTGGGTCTCGGTCAGGCCCATCGCCTCTGCCATCGCGTTCATCTTCCGCACGAAGGCGGCCCGGCCCGGGCCGTAGGCGGTGGCGAGCATGTAGGCGGCGTCGCAGCCGGACGGGAGCAGCATGGCCTCGAGCAGCTGGCGGGCGGTGAGCACGTCCCCGGCGATCAGCCCCGCGCTGCTCGCGCCGTCCTTCTGCACGTACCGGACGGCGGCCTCGGTGACCTTGATCTCCCGTCCCAGGTCACCGGCCTTGAGCACGACCAGGGCGGTCATGACCTTGGTGATGCTGCCCATCGGCCTGGCGACGTCGATGTCCTTGCCCCAGAGCTCGGTCCCGGTGCCGGCGTTCAGCAGCTCGGCGCCGCTGACGCTCACCGCCGGCGGCGCGGTGACGAGCGGCACCGTGAGCACCCGCAGCCCGGCCAGCGGGGCCACCTGCGCCTGGGCCGGGGCTGCCGTGAACACGGCCGCGGACGCGACCGCGGTCAGCGTTCCCACCGCGCAAGCCAGCGCTCCGCCGCGCCGCAAATGACGCAAATTTCGCACTTTGAGCCGTGGACGAAGCACGATGCGATTCAACCAGCCCGTGAAAGCGGCCGCAGGCCTTAAAGGGAATCGGTATCCCTAGCCGGCATCGCTCATTATTTCCGGAAACCCAATAAGCCCAAGCGTGCACATCACCCGCATAAGGCCCGGAAGCGGACAGCACCCCGCTTCAGCCCTCGACGGTGACCGGTATCCCGCCGCAGATCATGGTGCCGGGCGGGCACAGCCAGGTCATGGCCTGCACCTCCAGCCGCCCGGCCAGCACCGCGGGGTCACCGTTCGCCAGTTCCCTGGCCCGGCTGACCGACTCGGTCGCGAAGATCGCCATCCCGCGCAGCGCCGGATCCGGCGGATCGGGCACGGGCCCGTTGGTCACGACCTGGCCGGTCTCGCGCATGGCGGCGCTACAGCCGCCACACGGCCACCCGGCCGGCCCGGAAGGCCGGGCGGCCGAACAGGCCGGCCAGCACCGGCCCGAGCCTCGACCGCCGCCGCAGGACCTCGACCACGGCGGCCGGACGCAGGTAGGCCAGATTGGCGCGGATCTGCGCCACGGAGCGGCCGCCGGACGGCGCGCTGCCCGCCCAGAGCGGGTCCAGGTCCAGGGCGTCGGCGTCGGCCACGCCGGGGCTGACCTTGGTGTTGCCGGACGGGCCGGGCCCGAGGAAGTACCCGCCGATCACTGTGGCGGGCTCGCCGGTGTCGGCCTGCCAGCGCATCGCCTGGGTGAACCGGCTCTCCGGGATGGGCAGCACCAGGACGCGGGCGCCGGGCGGCAGGTGCAGCCGGGCGAAGGCCGCCTGCCAGCCGGCCGGGACCGGCGGGAGCGGGGCCACCCGGAACGGCACCGGCACCAGGGGCAGGACGGCCAGGACCGCGGCGGCCGTCGCCAGGTGGCCACGCCCCGGCGCCACCGCCCGCGCGGCCGCGGAGCGCGCCCGGTCCAGGGCGAAGGCAAGCAGGGCAGCGGCCGCCCCATCCGCGAGGATGGCGAGCCGGTCGGGGATCAGCTCGCTGAACACCGGCAGGCCCTGCAGCCAGTGCCAGGGCAGGAACGGGCCGACGTGGCGGCCGCCGCCGCC
Organism: Streptosporangiaceae bacterium; assembly: GCA_030038015.1. GTDB lineage: Bacteria > Actinomycetota > Actinomycetes > Streptosporangiales > Streptosporangiaceae > JASHPR01. The sequence goes on along the minus strand of JASHPR010000766.1, from coordinate 2,888 downwards.
GAGGCTGAGCAGTTCCAGCGCCGCGAAGGTCAGCGCCATCACCCGGGCCGGCGGGTGCCGCCAGCAGCAGACGGCGGCGGCCACGAGCGCGGCGAGCAGCGGCCAGCCCAGGTAGGCCAGGTACTCGGACAGACGCGACGGGTAGCGGGCCGCCGCGGCCGCGCTGGCCGCCGTGTGGAAGAGCAGGTCCCCCGGCGGGGTGACGAACACGGCGGGATGCGCGGCAAGGAAGCTGGTGTAGTGCGTGAACCGCGGCACGTAGTGCTGGGCCAGCGGGCCGCGGAACTGGGACCACAGGGCGTGCCCGCAGATCAGCAGGATCACCGCGGCGCCCGCCGCCAGGCCGGCCGCGGTCTGCTTTATTTTCCTGAACGTCACGCCCGGCCGGGTGGTCATGAGTGCCACGGTCAGTGCCAGGCCCGCGAGAACGGTGTCGGCCAGCAGCTCTTCCCCGGTGAACAGCTGGGCGGCCGCCAGCAGGCCCAGCCAGGCGCCGTTCCGGACGGCGCCGCCCCGCCCGGTGAGGATCCGCAGCAGCGCGTCGATGATCAGCGGTGGCAGCACCGCGAACTCAAGGTGATAGTGGCCGATGCCGGAGTTCAGCAGCGCGGGGGAGAAGCCGTACACCGCGCCGCCGATGGCGGCGGCGGTCAGGCTGGCTCCCCACCGCCGCAGCACCCAGCAGAGACTGGCCGCGGATCCCGCGAACCCCAGCGTCAGGACCGTGGTGAGCGTTGTCTGCGGCCCGGCCAGCAGGGTGACCGGCGCCAGCAGCACGCCCGGCAGCAGCAGCGAGGTGTTCCACATCAGGCTGATCCCGCGGGGCGCGTTCAGCGCGGCGGTAGTCAGCGCCGGGAGCCTGCCGTGGGCGACCGCGGCCGCCTCGTAGCGCATGAACCAGGCGAACAGGTTGACGTCCTGGACGTCGCCGACCTGGGACCGGGCTGCGGGATCCACCCACAGCCGCCAGGTCACTGCCACCGCCCCGAGCAGGTAGCAGCCCAGGATCAGCCATGGAGCCACGGTCCCGGCCCCGACGCGCCGCCGCTCGGCGGCCGGCGTGGCCTGCACGGTCGGCGCGACGAGGCTCATGGTCTCTCCTGATCGATCCTCTAAGTAATCGGTCAATCACAAAGAGTAGCCTGACGTGTGCCTCGGGAATCAGGACTTGCCCAATGACATACGCCAATGCAGCCGAAGTTCTGAAAGGGTCGTCAGGTGCGCGCTCCGTGGCAAGGCTGGCTCGCAGCCGCAGCCGCCACTCTGGCCACCGTCGGGCTGGTGACAGCCGACGTCACCGACGTCGGCCTCCGGCGCTGGTGGGAGGGGCATGCGCTGACGACCGACACGGTGTCCGGGCTGCTCGTGCTGCTGATCACGGTCCTGGTCGTGAACGAGGTGGTCCGCAGACGGCAGTTCCGCGACCGCGCCCGCGCGATCGCGGCCCAGGCGGCGATCGTCGTGGCCCAGGCTGCCCGCACGTCCCGGGCCGCCTCGGCGGCGCTGGACGGCTCGGGTGGCCGGGAGAACGCGGCCGACGAGCTACGGACCTACATGCTGGCGCTGCTGGTGAGCGCGCCGTTGCTGATCGACGCCCGGGTCTCGCGCAACTTCCTGGAGCAGGCCCAGCGCCTGGCGGGGGAGATGGCCCACGCGCTGGCCGTGATGGCCCGGGATCCGGGCAAGGCCGCCGCGTTGGCCGCCCGCCTCACCGACGCGGTCCAGCGGCTGCGGGCGGCGTCGGGCCCGCTGCTGCAGGTGCTCAACCCCGAGGAGCTGGCCGCTGCGCGCGCGGAGGACCCTACGTCGCCGGACCTGCGCGGTTCCCCGTCGCCGGATGCGGGCGGTTCGCCGTCGCCGGATGCGGGCGGCTCGGCGCCCCCGGATCAGGGTCCTTGACGACATGCCCGGGCCCGCCTTCGCCACCCACTCCCTCATCGTGGGCGAGGATCAGGTGATCAAGCGATTCCGTTCCTGGGACCGCGGCGAGCACCGGCGGGAATGGCGTGCCCTGACCTTGCTGGCCCGCTACGCCCCCGGTCTCGCTCCCGAGCCGCTGAGCGCTGACCTGGACTCCGCTCCGCCGCACGTGCGGATGTCCCGCGTCGCCGGGCGGCCGCTGTCCGGGCAGGCCGTGACGCCGGCACACCTCGACGCGGTGGCCGCCGCCGTCACCCGGCTGCACGCCGCGGTTCCCGCGGGCGTGCTGGCCGGGCTGGTGCCGCAGCCCTGGCTTGCCGCGGGGGCGGTCAACCGCATGCGCTCGCTGAGTGCGGGGCGTCGGCCTGCCGCCGACGCCGACGAGCTGAGCCGGGCGGCCTTCGACGCGGCGGCGCGCTGGCTCGCCGGCGCCGCCGACCCGGGCCCCGATCCGCGCAGCCCCGTGTTCGGCCAGGGTGACGGCAACCTGGCCAACTACCTGTGGGACGGCGAGCAGATCCGCCTGGTGGACTTCGAGGACTCGGGGCGCAGCGACCTGGCCTTCGAACTGGCGGTCTTCGCCGAGCACGTGTCGGTCTGGCACGACGCGGAGATCGAGACCGGGCCACTGCTCGCCAGGTTCGAGCTCACCGCGGCGGAGGCCGCAAGGGTCCTTTTCTTCCGCCGGGCGGCCGCGTTCTACTGGCTGCTCAGGCTGCTCGATAATCGTGATGACCGCCGGGATACGCCGCGGCGGCAGGCCGGCCGGCTGCTTGCCCTGCTGGATGGCTGATCTCGGGTGGCGGGAGGGCGCCGATGCCGCGCACAGGAGCCGAGCAGGCCGTCGCCGGTCACCTGGCCGCCGAGCCTGGGCCGGTCACCTGGGCCGGCCCGCGCAGCCCGGGCGGCTGGCGGGCGTCCACGCGGGGCCCGGGCGGCGCGGGCGCCAACCCCGGTACCATCCGGTT
>JASHPR010000765.1 GCA_030038015.1 Streptosporangiaceae bacterium | reverse complement strand
CTGGCCCACCGCGGCTGGCTCGGCGGCGGCCCGCGCCGCGCCCACCCGGGCCGCCAGCATCGCCCGCGCCTCGGCACCGCTGAGCACATCCAGGTTCAGCTGCACCGCCCCGTCGGCTACCACCAGCGACGCCAGCTCCGCCCGGCTGGTCACCAGCACCAGCGACCCGGGCGTCCCCGGCAGCAGCGGCCGCACCTGCGCGGCGTCCCGGGCGTTGTCCAGGACCACCAGCATCCGCTTGCCCGCCACCAGCGACCGGAACAGCGCCTGCCGCCCCGCCACCCCTGCCGGGATCCGCCCCGCCGGGACCTGGAGCGCATCCAGGAACCGGCGCAGCGCCTCAGCCGCGGGCAACGGCTCCGCCGGCCCGAACCCCCGCAGGTTCACGTACAGCTGCCCGTCCGGGAACGCACCAGCCATCCGCCGCGCCCAGTGCACCGCCAGCGCCGTCTTCCCCACCCCCGCGCTCCCCCCGACCGCCGCCACCCCGCCCCCCACCAGGCCCGACAGCACCCCGAGTTCCCGCACCCGCCCGGTGAACCCCGCCACCCCCGCCGGCAGCAGGTCCGGCCGCACCGCCTCACCGGCGGCCCGCGGGTCCCCGGCACCCGGCGGCACATCCCGCCCGGCCGGCCCGGCCACAGAAACCGGCACGTCCCCGCCGCCGGTGAGCGGTGGCCGGGACAGCAGCAGCGCGCGGTCGGAGCGCAGGATCCGCTGGTTCAGCTCCCGCAGCCCAGGGCCAGGCTCGATGCCCACGTGCTCGATCAGCGTGCGCCGCGCCTGCCGGTACACCGCCAGCGCCGCCGCCTGCTGCCCCGACCGGTACAGCGCCACCATCAGCAGCTCACACAGCCGCTCCCGCAACGGCTCCGCCGCCACCAGCGCCTGCAGCTCCGCGACCACCTCACGGTGCCGCCCCAGGCGAAGGTCCGCCTCGACCCGGGCCTCCAGCGCCCCCAGCCGTATCTCCGCCAGCCGCGGCACCTCTGCCTCCGCCAGCAGCTGCGACGGCACATCCGCCAGCGGCTCCCCCCGCCACAGTTCCAGCGCCGCGGAAAGCAGCTCCGACGACCGCTCCCACGCCCCCGCCCGCGCCGCCGCCAGCCCGTCAGCCAGCAGCTCACCAAACCGGGCGACATCCAGCTCACCCGGCGCGACCTCGATCAGGTACCCCGCCGGCCGGGTCACGATCCGCTCGTAGCCGGCCGGCCCTAAAGCCTGCCGCAGCCGCTTCACGTAGTTCTGCAGCGTCACCCGCGCCGACCCCGGCGGGCAGCCGTCCCACACCGCCTCAGCCAGGTCACCGGCCGGCACCACCTGATTGGCGCGCAGCAGCAGCGCCGCCAGCAGCACCCGCTGCTTCCCGGCCGACACCCTTACGCGCGACCCGCCAGCGTCCACCGCCAGCGGCCCGAGCAGGCCGAATTCCACCAAGCCTCCCCACCGCAGCGAAAAAGCACCAGGCAGCGACATCGCTGACGCCATGCTCATGGTAACGGGATCAGCGGAAAACGGCTGGTTAATGCGGCTGTGGCCGGCTGCCGGGCAGCAGCGGCGGCGGGGCGCCGACGGTCACCGGCGGCAGCTCCCCGGCCCAGCGCTCCACCTCGACCAGCGCGTGCTGGCCCGCGCACCCCTGGGAGAGCCGTGAACTCGGGATGTCGGCGGTCAGGACGTTCGGGTTGCCGTGCGCGCACAGCGGCGCCGGGCCGGTGCCCGGCACCGGGTCGAACCAGGCGCCGGTCGGCAGCCGGACCACGCCGCGGCGGATGCCGGTGGTCAGCACCGCCCCGGCCAGGCAGGCGCCGCGGTCGTTGAACACCTTCACCACCTCCCCGGCGGCGATGCCCCGGGCAGCCGCGTCGCCGGGATGGATCTGCAGCGCCTCGCGCCCGGCGACCTTGCCCCGCTGGCTGGTCGCGCCCATGTCGAGCTGGCTGTGCAGCCGGGTGCCGGGCTGGTTGGCGATCAGGTGCAGCGGGAACCGGCTGGCCAGCGGGGAGCCGAGCCACTCGTCCGGCTCCAGCCAGACCGGGTGCCCCGGGCAGTCCGGGTAGCCGAAGCCGGCCACGGCCGCCGACGTGATCTCGATCCGCCCGCTCGGCGTGTGCAGCGGCGACCGCACCGGGTCGGCGCGGAAGTCCTGCAGCAGCGTGACGTGCTCGGGCCCCGCGGGCAGCCGCAGCTCGCCGGCCGCCCAGAACTCGGCGAACCCCGGGATGTGATGGCCCTGGGCCAGCATGGCCGCGCGCCACTCCCCGTACAGGTGCTCGAGCCACTGGCGGGCGGTCCGGCCCTCGGTGAAGGTCTCGCCGAACCCGAGCCGCCCGGCCAGCGCGGCGAGGATGTCGTGGTCGCTGCGCGCCTCGCCGACGGGCTCGGCGGCGCGGTGCATGGCGATCAGGTGGGTGTCGCGCCGCCCGGCGCCGATGTCCTCGCGCTCCAGGGTGGTGGTGACCGGCAGCACGATGTCGGCGTGCCGGGCGGTGGCCGTCCAGTGCGGCTCGTGCACCACGATCGTGTCCGGTCTGCCGAAGGCCGTGCGCAGCCTGCCGAGGTCCTGGTGATGGTGGAACGGGTTGCCGCCCGCCCAGTACACCAGCCGGATGCCGGGGTAGCTGAGCCGCTGGCCGTCGTAGTCGTACGGCGCGCCCGGGTGCAGCAGCATGTCCGCGATCCGGGCGACCGGGATGAACGTGCGCACCGGGTTGTGGCCCTGGGGCAGCGTGGGCAGCCGCAGCAGCGCGCCGCTGCTGCCGACGTCGCCCATGGAGCCGTACCCGTGGCCGAAGCCGCCGCCGGGCAGGCCGATCTGGCCGAGCATCGCGGCCAGCGCCAGCGCCGCCCAGACCGGCTGCTCGCCGTGCTGCGCGCGCTGCAGCGACCAGGTGACCGTGACCAGCGTGCGCGCCGCCGCCATCCGCCGCGCGAGCCGCCTGATCGCCTCGGGCTTGATCCCGCACACCGGCCCGGCCCACGCCGCGTCCTTGGGCACGCCGTCGGCGTCCCCCAGCAGGTACCGCTCGAAGGTGCCGTAGCCGGCGCAGTAGCGGCCGAGGAACTCCTTGTCGTGCAGCCCCTCGCTGACCAGGGTGTGCGCGAGCCCGAGCATCAGCGCGGTGTCGGTCGCGGGGACGACCGGGAGCCACTCGGCGTCCAGGTGCGCGGGCAGGTCCGAGCGGAGCGGGCTGATCAGCACGATCCGCGTCCCGCTGGCGGCGAGCGCCGCGAGGTGGCCGGGGGTGCGGTGCGTGGTCATGCCGCCCGGCGTGACGAAGACGTTCTTCTCCGGGATGCCGCCGAACGCCACGATCAGCCCGGTGCTGGCCACGATCGTCGGCCACGAGGAGGCCGCCCGGAAGACCAGGCCCGCGCTGCCGACCAGGTGCGGCAGCAGCACCTCCGAGGTGCCGGTGCTGTAGGTGTTGCGCGAGGAGACGTAGCCGCCCGCCATGCCGAGGAACCGGTGCAGCTGGCTCTGCGCGTGGTGGAACCGCCCGGCGCTGGCCCAGCCGTAGGAGCCGCCGAAGATCGCCTCGTTGCCCGCGGCTCCCCGCACCCGCGCCAGCTCCGCGGCCACCAGGTCCAGCGCTTCGTCCCAGGAGACCTCGCAGAACGGCTCGCGCCCGCGCCGGTCGCTCGGCCCGGGCCCGTGCTCCAGCCAGCCGCGGCGGATCGCGGGCCTGGCCACCCGGGTGGCGTGCCGCAGCGCCCCGGGGACGTTGCCGAGCAGCGGGGACGGTGCCGGGTCGCCGGGGTGCGCGGTGACCGTGATCTGGCCGTCCGGCTCCGCCCGCACGCCGTAAGCGCCCCAGTGCGAGGTCGTGGGGCGCAGGCTCATGCCAGAGAGCCTATGCCGGGGACGGGCAGGCCTGCCTCCCGCGCGAACAGGTCGGCGTAGGTCTCGCGCCTGACGGCGAGCCTGGCCTCGCCGCCGCCGCAGAGCACCACGGGAGGGCGGAGGGCGGCGTTGTAGTTGTTGCTCATCGTGAAGCAGTAGGCCCCGGTGACCGGCACCACGACGAGGTCGCCCACCCTGGGGCTGGCCAGCGGGACGTCCGGGGTTATCACGTCACCCGACTCGCAGTGGCGGCCGACCAGGTCGGCGAGCACCGGCTCGGCATCCCACCTGCCCACCACCAGGGGGGCGAAGCGCTGGCCGTAGAGCGAAGGCTCGAGGTTGTCGCCCATGCCGCCGTCCACGGCCACGTGCACCCGGCTGGAGCGTTTGACCGTGACCACGCGGTACAGCGTCACCCCGCAGCGGGCCACGACCGACCGGCCGGGCTCGATGAGGATCTCGATGTCCTCGCCCAGGTGCCGGCGTGCCGCGGCGGCCAGCATGGCGGCGTACCGTTCAACCGACGGCGCGGTGCCGCCGGGGACGTAGCGGACGCCGAGCCCGCCGCCGAGGTCATAGACCCCAAACCGCTCCAGGCTGGCCAGCATGGCCACCGCCGCCTCGAACTGGTCAAGCTCGAGGATCTGCGAGCCGAGGTGCACGTGCAGGCCGCGCAGGTCGATGGCTGGCACCGCGCGCATCCGGGCGATCGCCTCCGGCACCTGCGCCGCCGGCACGCCGAACTTCGCCCCGGGCCCGCCGGTCGCCAGCGCCGCGTGCGTCGGCGAGTCGATGCCGGGGTTCACCCGCAGCAGCACCGGGGCACGGCCGCGGGCGAGCCTCCCGATGCGCTCGATGTCGTCGAACCCGTCCACGGCGATGTAGCCGATCCGGGCGTCGAGGGCCGCCCGGATGTCGTCGTCGGTCTTGGCGTTGCCGTGCATGACGATCTTTGCCGGGGCCACGCCGGCGGCCAGGGCGATGCGCAGTTCGCCGCCGCCGACCACGTCGCACCCCAGGCCCTCCTCGGCCAGGATCCGGATGACCGACGCCGAGGGGTATGCCTTCGCGGCGAAGCAGACCAGGCTCCGCGGGTGCCGGCTGGCGAGCGCGCCGGCGTACTCCCGCGCGCGCTGCCGCAGAGCCTGCTCGTCGATGACGTAGGCGGGCGTGCCGAACTCCCTGGCCACATCCTGGAGCAGGCAGCCGCCGATCCGCAGGTCCTCGCCGTCCACGGCGGCCGACGGCGGGAGCAGCGACAGGTCAGGCACGGTCGGTCCCTCTCGGCTCGGGCATCAGGAGGTAAGAGCTCGCGCTCGCGGCAGGGCGGCCCTCACTGTACCCGCGGGCGCTGACGCGATCAGTCCTCGCCGTCCGCGAATTCGGCGCGCACGCCGAGCAGCCGGACCGGCCGCCGGTCGGTGAACTTGTCCAGCGCGGCGAGCGCCGCCTCGCCGATCGCGGCGCCATCGCTGGCCGGCTCCGCGAGCGTGTGGCCGTGCGTGCTGGTGCGGAACGGGGCGTGCCGGACCTTCACCACGATGCGCACCGCTGGCCGCTGCTCCGCTTGGACGTCCTGGGCCACCTGGGCGGCCAGCCGCAGCACCTGCTCCCGCACCTGCGCCCAGTCCTCGATGTTGCGCTGGAAGGTGGTCTCCCGGCTGCGCGAGCGCGGCAGGTACGGCTCGGCGGAGACCTCGGCCGAGCCGAGGCCGCGGGCCGTCTGCACCAGCCACGGCCCGATCGTCGGCCCGAACCTGGCCGCCACCGCCGCCAGGTCCGCGCCGGCCAGCTCGGTCACCGTGCGGATGCCCATCCCGGCCAGCTTGCGCTCGGTCTTCGCGCCGACGCCGGGCAGCACGCCGGCGGGCCGCTCCCCCAGCACGCTGAACCAGCTGCCGCTGGTCAGCCGGAACACCCCGGCCGGCTTGGCCAGGGCCGAGGCGAGCTTGGCCTGGATCCGGTTCTCGCCGATGCCAACCGAGGACGCCAGGCGCGTTGCGTTCCTGATGTGCTGCTGGATCCGCCTGGCCACCGCTTCCGGGTCATCGGTCTCCGCGGCCACGAAGGCCTCGTCCCAGCCCAGCACCTCGGTGACGTAGCCCAGCTCCCGCAGCGCGGTCATGACCTCGGCGGACGCGGCCTCGTAGGCGGCCCGGTCGGCGGGCAGGAACACGGCGTCCGGGCAGCGCCGGGCCGCGGTGCGCATCGGCAGGCCCGAGTGCACGCCGTACTCGCGGGCCTCGTAGGACGCGGTGGCGACGACGCCCCGCTTGGCCGGGTCGCCGTCGCCGCCGACCACGACCGGGAGCCCGCGCAGCTCCGGGCGGCGCAGGATCTCCACGGCCGCGATGAACTGGTCGAGGTCGACGTGCAGGACCCAGCGGGTCATGATCCCCCTGGGCCCGCCGCCGCGGCGTACTCGTCGATCTCGGCCAGGTACCGGTCCCGGATCCCGGCGGGCAGCCAGGCGATCTCGATCGCGTTACGTTCCAGCCGCAGCAGTTCCTCCTCCTGCAGCCGGGCTGCGCGCTGCACCTCGATCAGGTTGTCGGTCACGTAGCCGCCGAAGTACGCGGGGTCGTCGGAGTTCACCGTGACCCGGATGCCGAGGTCGAGCAGCTGCTTGACCTGCCCGGCCTTGGTGTCCCCGGCGCACCAGCGGTTGGAGATCGGGCAGATGGTCAGGCCGAGCCCGCGGCGCCTGAGCTCTGCGGTCAGCTCCGGGCTCTCCAGGACGTTCACGCCGTGGTCGATCCGGTCCACCCCGATGACCTCCAGGCACTGGCGGATGTGCTCGACGGAGTTCTCCTGGTCGGTGTCGCAGTGCATGGTGACACCGAACCCCTCCGCCCTTGCCCGCTGGAAGACCCTGGCGAACTTTTCCGGCGGGTTGCCCTTTTCGTCGGAGTCCAGGCCGATGCCGACGATCCAGTCACGGTAGGGCAGGGCCTCCAGCAGTGTGGCCATCCCGTAGGAGGCCGGCTGGTCCCGGAGCAGGCACATGATCAGCTGCGTCCGCAGCCCGAACCGGCGCCAGGCCTCCTGCATCGCCTGGCGCAGGCCCCCGATCACGGTGCCGAACGCGACACCCCGGCTGGTGTGCGCCTGGGGATCGAAGAAGATCTCGGCGTAGCGCACCCCCTCGTCCTGCGCTCGCTGCAGGTAGGCCCAGGCCAGGTCGCGGAAATCGGCGGCGGTCTGCAGCACCTCCATCCCCTCGTAATAGGCCGCGAGGAACGAGGTCAGGTCGTTGAACGCGTAGGAAGCCCGGATCTCCCCCACGCTCGCGGCGGGCAGCGGGATCCCGTTCCGCTCGGCGAGGGCGAATCTCAGCTCGGGCTCGAGCGTCCCCTCGATGTGCAGGTGCAGCTCAGCCTTGGGCATGCCGCGGATGAACTCGGTGAGGTCAGGCATGACTCCATGCCTAGCCGACCCGGGCGGCGGCGTCCAACAGCCGGGGCCGTGGCCAGCACTTGTTTCGCCCGGGAGGTTCGTGGGTGAGGGGGTACGCGGGGGGGCGGACCCCCGCGGGTCGAGTCGTGGGTGGGGGGTACGCGGGGGGCGGAGCCCCCCCGCGGGCCGGGTTATCGTGATCATATGGACAGCGGGCTCGTTGGCAGCGGGTATGCGGACCATCTCACCGACGCGGACCTCGGCCTGCTCGCCTCGGTCTCCGGTGAGGCCGTTTCCGGGGGCCAGGCCGCGTCGTGGCTCCGGGGTCACCCCGGGGAGCTCCCCCGCCTGGTCGCCGACCCGCGCGTGTTCCAGGCGGTATTCGGCCCTGCTGCACCGGCCGGGCCGGCGGCGAGGGCGGCCCTGGCGTCCCCGTTCCTGATCTTCGCGGTTGCCGTCCACCGGGCCGCGGCCGACCTGGCGGACATGGATCATGTGCCCGAGCGCTCCCTGCGCCAGCGGGTGCCCCTGTTCGACGCGCCGGAACTGCGCGACTTCCTCAGCTCGGCGGCGCGGCGGCTGTTCCTGGCCGAGCTCCTGGCGTCGTTCACCAGGAACGCGGCGGCGCAGTACCGGGCTGCCGTCCGCCGCCAGCCCGGGCAGCGGAACGCCGGGGCGGCGCACGCCGGGCGGCGGTTCAGCGAGCTCGACCTGGCGGCGATGGCCGGGCTGCTCGATTCGGTCCCCGAGGCCGAGCGGGCCGGCGTCTACCGCAGGCTCGGCGACGTGGCGCTGTTCCTGACCGGGGTTTTCCCCGACTACGCGGTGGTGCACGCGCTCGGGCCGGTCAGCGCGGCCCGGCTGCTGCGCGCGGCGCAGGTGCCCGTGCGGCAGCGGGACCAGCTTGCCGGGGCGCCGGCCATCGACCTGTTCGAGCACCTCGGCGCCCGGTGGTACCGGGCAGCCTGGGGCCTGGCCCCGGCCCGCACGGCCAGGCTCGCGGTCGTGGCCGAGGTGGCGGAGCGGTTCCGGCAGGCCAGGCGGGTGCTCAACCACATCGCCGACCGCTGCCTGTTCCCGCAGGGGAACCCCTGGTTCGCCCCGCCCGCTCCGTGAGGCGAATGTTCACCACCGGCACGCCGCGCCGCCTGCTGCGCCAGGCTTGGACCCGCGAGACTGGTGACGGCCCGCCTGCCGGGCCGTGCGGCTACGAAATGGGGTCACCAGATGCCAGATGGTTCCCGGCTCGGCTCGGCGGTCATGTTCGTGCAGAACCTGGAAAGGTCGGTGAGCTTCTACCAGCAGGTGCTCTCCCTGGAGGTCGCCGACCGCAGCCCTACCGCGGCACTGCTGGCCAGCGCCGGCGGGTCGCAGCTGATTCTGCGCGCCATGGGCGGCAGCGCCGTGCACGCGCTCGGCGGGGTGGGCGTCCAGTACGTGATCTGGACCGCGGCGGACGAGGACGACCTCGACCGCTGCGAGCGGGTGCTGAAGGAGCTCTCGGCTCACCGCGATTCCCGCGCCGCCGGCCTTGTCAGGGCCGTTGAGGGCCGGGACCCCGACGACATCGTCGTGATGATCGTCCATCCCGGCCCTGACCAGGTGCCGCTGCACCAGCTTCCGGTGCGCATCTATGGGTGGTAAGGCGGGGCCCCGTAGGCTTGACGCGTGCTGGGACTACCCGAGAGCATCCGCGGATGCCTGTTCGACCTGGACGGCGTGCTCACCAAGACCGCGAAGGTCCACGCCGCCGCGTGGAAGCAGATGTTTGACGCGTTCCTGCGGGAGCGGGCGCGCCAGACCGGCCAGCCGTTCGTCCCGTTCGACGCGGTCACGGACTACGACGACTACGTCGACGGCAAGCCCCGCGCCGACGGGACCCGGTCGTTCCTGGCCTCCCGGGGCATCGAGCTGCCCGACGGCCACGAGGATGACCCGCCGGACGCGGACACGGTCTACGGCCTCGGCAACCGCAAGAACCAGATCGTGCTGCGGCTGATCCGCGAGGAGGGGGTCGAGGCGTACCCGGGCTCGGTTCGCTACGTCCGGGCGGTCAGGGAGGCCGGGCTGCCCCGCGCCGTGGTGTCGTCCAGCGCCAACGCCCGTGACGTGCTGATCGCTGCCGGGATCGAGGACCTGTTCGACGTGCGGATCGACGGCGTGGTCGCCAAGCGGGAGCACCTCCGGGGGAAGCCGGCCCCCGACACCTTCCAGGCCGGGGCGCGGGCGCTCGGGCTGAAGCCGGCCGAGGCGACGGTGTTCGAGGACGCGCTGGCCGGGGTGGCGGCGGGCCGGGCCGGCAACTTCGGGTTCGTGGTGGGGGTGGACCGCGTGGGGCAGGCTGACGCGCTGAAGCAGCACGGCGCGGACATCGTGGTCAAGGATCTTTCCGAGCTGCTGGAGCGCGGGTGATACTCCAGGACGCGTTCACGGTCGAGCCGTGGGCGCTCCGGGAGACGCAGCTGGACCTGGACCTGCTGGCGCAGACCGAGTCGGTGTTCGCGCTGGCCAACGGGCACCTGGGCTGGCGGGCCAACCTCGACGAAGGCGAGCCGCACGGCCTGCCCGGCAGCTACCTCAACGGGGTCTACGAGGTGCGGCCGCTCCCGTACCCGGAGACCGGGTACGGGTTCCCTGAGGCCGGGGAAGAGGTCATCAACGTCACCAACGGCAAGCTGATCCGGCTGTTTGTCGATGATGAGGCGCTCGATGTCCGTTATGGGCAGCTTCAGGAGCACGAGCGGCTGCTCGACTTCCGCGCCGGGGTGCTGAACCGCCGCGCCGAATGGGTTTCGCCCGCGGGGAAGCGGGTCAGGGTCTCGTCGGTCCGGCTGGTTTCCCTCACCCAGCGGGCGATCGGGGCCGTCTGCTACGACGTGGAGCCGCTCGACCAGCCGGCCCGGTTTGCCGTGCAGTCCGAATTGCTCGCGAACGAGCAGCTGCCGGCGGTCAGCAGCGACCCCCGGGTGTCCGCCGCGCTCATGAACCCGCTCAGGGAGGAGTACCGCAACGCCGACGGGACGATCGTCGCGCTGACCCACGTGACGCGGCACAGCAAGCTGCGCGTCGGGGCCGCGATGGACCACCTGATCGACTGCCCGGCCGAGGTCAGGGTCGAGTCCCGGGCGTTCCCCGACGGCGGCGTGGTCACCGCGGCCGCGGTGCTGCAGCCCGGGCAGCGGCTGCGCATGATCAAGTTCGTGGCCTACGCCTGGTCCGGCGTCAGGTCGCTGCCCGGGGTCAGGGACCAGGTATGGGCGGCGCTCAGCGCGGCCAGGCAGAGCGGCTGGGACGGGCTGGTCGCCGAGCAGCGCAAGTACCTGGACGACTTCTGGGACCGCGCCGACGTCCAGGTGGACGGCGACACCGAGGTGCAGCAGGCGGTGCGCTTCGCGCTGTTCCATGTGCTGCAGGCCGGGGCGAGGGCGGAGAACAGGGCGATCCCGGCCAAGGGGCTGACCGGGCCCGGCTACGACGGGCACGCGTTCTGGGACACCGAGACGTTCGTGCTGCCGGTGCTCACCCTGACCGCCCCGGACGCCGCCGCCAACGCGCTGCGCTGGCGGCACAGCACGATCCCCACGGCCCTGGGGCAGGCCGCCCAGCTGGGCCTGAAGGGCGCGGCGTTCCCCTGGCGCACGATCACCGGCCAGGAGTGTTCCGCCTACTGGCCGGCTGGCACCGCCGCCTTCCACGTCAACGCCGACATCGCCGCCGCCGTGGTCAACTACGTCGATTCCACCGGCGACGATGCCTTCGAGGGTGGCGAGGGCCTGGACTTGCTGGTGCATACCGCGCGGCTGTGGCGTTCCCTCGGCCACCACAACGGCCAGGGACGGTTCCACATCGACGGGGTCACCGGCCCGGACGAGTACAGCGCGCTCGCGGACAACAACGTCTACACGAACCTGATGGCCAAGCACAACCTCCTGGAAGCCGCCGAGGGGGTCAAGTGGTACCCGGACCGCGCCAAGCAGCTCGGCGTTGACCCGGAGGAGGCCGCGAGCTGGCGGGACGCGGCCGAGGCGATGTACATCCCGTTCGACGAGGCCCTCGGCGTGCACCCGCAGGCCGACGACTTCACCAGGCACCAAGTGTGGGACTTCGCCCATACTTCGCCGGATCAGTACCCCCTTCTGCTGCATTTCCCGTACTTCGACCTGTACCGCAAGCAGGTGGTGAAGCAGGCCGACCTGGTTCTGGCCATGCAGATGCGCGGCGAGGAGTTCACCGCCGAGCAGAAGGCGAAGAACTTCGACTACTACGAGGCCATCACCGTGCGGGACTCATCGCTGTCCGCCTGCACGCAGGCGGTGATGGCCGCCGAGGTGGGGCATCTCGACCTGGCCTACGACTACGTCGGCGAGTCCGCGCTCATGGACCTGCGGGACCTGGAGCACAACACCCGCGACGGCTTGCACATCGCCTCGCTGGCCGGCACCTGGGTCGCCCTGGTGAACGGCTTCGGCGGCCTGCGTCACGCCCATGGCAGGTTCAGCTTCGCGCCGCAGCTGCCCGACGGGCTGGCCAGAGTGGCGTTCACCCTGATGCTCAGGGGCCGGCGGCTGCACGTCGAGGTCACTCACGACAAGGTCACCTACTCGCTGGGTGACGGCAAGCCGCTGGAGATCCTGCACTACGGTGCGAAGGTGGCCCTGTCACCGGGGAAATCGCATGCCGGGGCGATCCAGAAGGCGCCGGCCCGGCCAGCCCCCCGGCAGCCGCCGGGGCGGGAGCCGGCGCGCCGCCGGCCCAGCGAGAAGGAGACGACCTGACCCGCCGGGCCGCGCCATTTCGTCCGTGCTGTGCCCGGGCATGCCGCAGCCGGGATAACCTCGGCGGAGCGCTTGCGGATGCCGCCGGCGGTTTTCGTGGCCGAAAAGTGCTCGACGCGAGCCGGTCGCCCCGGCTTCAGCCAGTGCACAATCGAGGTGAGGAAGCCCAGGGAAGTGAGGGAATAGCCGGTCACAGCCGGGGGCAGAGCACGATTAGAGGAAGGAGCCGCACGGCACGCGCGGCACGAGCAGCGGAGCAACATGGACCTTGCGGGAGTGATCACCCTGGTGGCAGCGATGCTGCTGGGGGCTGGCTGGGTCTTGCAGCAGCACGCCGCCGAGCAGGCGCCGAGCGCCTACTTCCTGCGCCTGCGGCTGATCGCTGACCTGCTGCACCGGCCGCGATGGCTGCTCGGCCTGGCGGTGATGATCTCCGGGCAGCTGGTCTCGGCGTGGTCGGTCGGCCACCTGGAACTGTCTCTCTACGAGCCGCTGCTGGCCACCAGCCTCATCTTCGCCCTGGCCCTGGCCGTACCCCTGTCCCACCAGCGGCTGCGGGTGACCGAGATGCTCGGCGCGGTCATCCTCGCCGGGGGGGTGGCGGCGCTCTCGCTGGCGCGTTCCCCTGGCACGCCATCGGCGTCGTTCGGCTCCTTCTCCGACTGGCCGGCGGCCGCCGGAATCGCCGTGGTCGCCTACTGCTTCATCCACGCGGGCCACCTGCGCCAGGGCCAGGCGCGCGCCACGCTGACCGGCATCGGCACCGGGCTGGTGTACGGCATCTCCGACGCGCTGACCCGGCGCACCGTGCAGATCCTGGACGCCCACTCGTTCATCGGCCTGCTCACGTCGTGGCCCCCGTACTGCCTGCTGGCCGCGGCCCTGATCGGCATGTGGCTGATGCAGAACTCGTTCAGCGCGGCGCCGCTGCACGCGTCGCTTCCCGGGATAACCGCGGCGGAGCCGGTGTCGGGGATCCTGCTGGGCGTGGTGGTTTTCGGGGACGTCATCCGGATATCTCCCGGGATGCTGGCAGTCCAGGCGGCCGGCATTGCGGCGCTGGTCGTTGGCGTGATCATGGTGGCCCGCGCGCCCGTGCTCAGCCAGCTGCGGCCGGCGTCGGTGCTGCCGGGCCGCGGCGGCCTGAAGGGCGGGCACGAGGAGCGGAAGGGCGCGCCCGAGGAGGGCGGGACGGCCGGCGACGCCACTCCCGAGCAGGCGGCGCCTGGTGCGGGGAAGGCCGGCCCTGGTGCGGGGAAGGCCGGCCCTGACGCGGGGAAGGCTGGCCCTGACGCGGGGAAGGCCAGCCCTGACGCGGGGAAGGCCAGCCCTGACGCGGGAAAGGCCAGCCCCGGCGCGGGGAAGGCCGGCCCA
>JASHPR010000764.1 GCA_030038015.1 Streptosporangiaceae bacterium | reverse complement strand
GCCGCCGCGCCCGCTACCGCGGCCTTGCCAAAACCCGCCTCGAACACGTGTACTCAGCCGTCGCGCTCAACCTCTACCGCCTCGACGCCTACTGGAACGACACCCCCATCGACCGCACCCGCACCAGCCACCTCGCCCGCCTCGACCTCAGCCTCAAGCTCGCCGCCCAGCAACAGAATTAGCCACCAACATCACCGATCGAAGTAAGAGTCGTCTTCGCTGGTCCCCGCGGCCTTCTGGCCACCCTCGTCGACCCGGTGATCGGGTCCCCCGCGGGGCGGTAGCCGGAAAGGGCCGGGCAAGGGCACCGCCGGACGCCGCTGGGGTGACGACGCTTGCTCCCGCGGCGGCGTCCGGCGGGCCGGAACATGACCTCAGCCGGCGAGCCGGAACATGACGTCAGCTGGCGAACCGGAACATGACCTCAGCCGGCGGGCCAGGTGATCACGTCGGGCGGCGGATCAGAAGATGACGTAGAGCTTGCGGATGGTCTCGTGGATCTGCCAGGTGCCCGCCCAGCCCCGGGGGAACAGGGCCGTGTCGCCAGGTCCGATGTCCTGCGGCTCGCCGCCATCCGGGGTCACCGTCATCCGGCCGGCCAGGATGTGCACGAACTCGTTGGTCTCCAGCTTCCAGTACGACGGGCCGGGCGTGCACTCCCAGACCCCGGCCTCCTGGTACCCGTCCTGCCAGAGGGTGCAGCCGGACGTCTGCATGGGCTCGCCGGTGGCCTCTTCCAGCGGGCCCCAGTCCTCAAGTTCGGCGGTCACGGCAGCGGCCAGGAACTGCGTCTGCGGGGCGTCGGTCATCGGCGGTGTCCTTTCTTGCCCGGCGGCGTGGGAGGCGTCAGGGGATGGTCAGCTTGCCCGGCGCCCGTGGCGCGCCGGAAGGGAACGGGAGGGCGATCGGGTCGGTCGCCAGCCGGCTGTTGCCCGCCGCGTCGAACCGGTCCAGGCCCAGCGCGGACGTGTCCACGACGCCCGAGCTGCCGGTGAGGGCGACATCGGCCGCTGCCTTCGCGACGCCGGGCCCCCACATCATCCCGGCGCCGCCAGCGCTGGCGACCGTCGTACCGTTCAGGATCTCACCGTCGATCAGCGCGGGGCCGATGACCGGCAGATGGTCGGGGGTGTAGTCGATCGTGGCCGCCCAGACCCGGCGCAGGCCGAGCCCGCGGGTGACCGGGACGAGCTCGGCGAGGCGCTCGCGCATGCACGCCAGGTACTCGTCGTCCACCCGGGCGGCCGGGCCGGGCGGCTCCGCCGGGTTGCTCATCCCGAACAGCAGGCCCTTCTCCTCCGGCCGCCAGTACAGGCCCGCGGAAAGGTCGAACACCATCGGCAGCCTGGCGGGATCGAGATCGGGATGCGGCTCGGTGACCGCGACCTGGTGCCGCACGCCGCCGGCCGGGACCCTGACCCCGGCCAGGCTGGCGACCTCGGCGAGTTCCGGCCCCCCGGTGAGCACCACGAGCGGGCTGTCGATCGTGCCGAGGCTGGTCTCGGCGCCGGTGACCCGGCCGCCGCGGGTGGCCAGGCCGGTGAAGGCCGTGTGCTCGCTGACCAGCACGCCGCTGACGGCCAGGGCAACGGCATAGGCGATCACGTTGCGGGGCGGGCTGAGGTAGCCGTCTTCGGCGCAGAACGTGCCGCCGAGGGTGAGCCCGGGTGCCATGGCCGGGTTGATCTTGTCGACATCGTCGGGCTCCAGCCAGCGAACCGAGAGGCCGAGCTCGTTCTGCATGGCCATGCGCTCACGCGCGGCGTCCACGTCCTGCTCGGTGAAGCAGGGCAGCAGGTAGCCCTGCGGGGTGAAGCCCGAGTCGATCCCGAGCTCCTCACGCTGGCCCAGGTAGAACCGGCGCGACCACTCGCCCAGCTGGACCGCCCAGCGCGTGCCCCCCTGGGTGCGGACGATCCCGGCGGCGCGGCTGCTCGCACCCTGGCCAAGGGTCCGCTTCTCCACCAGGACGACCTGGTCCAGGCCGCTGCGGCGGAGGAAGTAGGCGCACCAGGCGCCGACGGTGCCGCCGCCGACGACCACCGCGTCGGCCGTGGCCGGGAGGGCCCTGCGAAGCATTGGCACGGGCTCGATGCTGGCATAGACTGAACGTTCAGTCAAGCTGGCACGATGCGGACGGGCCGCCTGCTGCCGGGTACGGCCCAGCCGCGGCCCATACACCCGAGGCGTGTGCGGAAAGTGCTGTGATAGCAGCCATTTCCGCACACACTTTCGCTGCTTCGAGCGCGTGGAGGCGCGATGTACGGCCTGTCAGACGAGGACCTGCGGATCCAGGCACGCGCCCGGACCTTCGCCGACGAGATGATCCCGTTCGAGGTCACCGCGGAGATGAGCGGCGGCGAGCTGCCCAAGGAGGTCACCGCGGCCCACGCGGAGCGGGCGAGGGAACTCGGGCTGGCCGCCGCGAACATGCCTCGCGAGCTCGGCGGGGGCGGCTGCAGCTCGCTGCAGCAGGTGCTCATCCAGGAGCAGGTGGGGCGGGTCACCAACGCGCTCGCCTGGTCGGCGAGCACTCCCCCGTCCTGGCTGCCGGCGGTCGCCACGCCGTACCAGATGGAGCGGTTCGTGCTGCCGGCGATCCGGGGCGACCGGGAGGAGTGCTACGCGATCACCGAGGAGGGCGCGGGATCCGATGTGGACGCGATCGCGGCGACCGCGCGCCGCGACGGCGACGGCTACCTCCTGAACGGCGAGAAGTGGCACGTGACGTCCTACAACTCGGCGGACTTCGCGTTCTTCCAGGGCAAGCTGGCCGGCGGCGAGCACGACGGCGAGCACGCGATGTTCCTCGTGGACCTGCCCAGCCCGGGCGTCAGGGTGGTGCGCACGCCCGCGTACTCGCACACGATCAGCCACCACCACCCGATCGTCGCCTTCACCGACGTGCGGGTGCCGGCCTCGCACCTGGTCGGGGCCGAGGGCGACGGGATGACGTTCGCCTACGAGTGGTTCAGGTTCGAGCGGCTGATGGTGGCCGCGCGATGCCTCGGCGCGGCCGAGCGGCTGACCGCCGAGATGACCAGCTTCGCGGCCACCCGTCAGGTGCAGGGCAGGCCGATCAGCGACCTGGGCCAGATCCAGGCGATGCTCGCCGACAGCCTGACCGAGCTTTTCGCGGCGCGGTCACTGACCTACGAGACCGCGCGGGCGATCGACCGCGGGGCCGACGTCAAGGTCCAGCACGCCCAGTGCTCGATGGCCAAGCTGTATGCGTCGGAGATGGCCGGCCGCGTCGCCGACCGGGCGGTCCAGGTGTTCGGCGGCCGCGGCTACATGCGCGAGAACGTGGCCGAGCGGTTCTTCCGCGAGCTGCGGGTGGAGCGGATCTGGGAGGGCACCAGCGAGATCCAGCGGGCGATCATCGCCGGCCAGATGGTCAAGCGCGGCCCGGCGGCGCTCGCCTGACCTGCTCCACGGGCGGCGGGCGCCGGGGATCACTCCGGCAGGCTGTCCTCGATCGCCGCGACGATCCTCGGGTCCTCGGGGTCGGTGCGCGGCCGGAACCGCCCGAGCACCGTGCCGTCCGGGCCGACGAGGAACTTCTCGAAGTTCCACTGGACGTCGCCCGCCTCGCCGCTCTCGTCGGGCACCGCGGTCAGCTCGGCGTAGATGGGGTGCCGGCCCGGGCCGTTGACCTCGATCTTCTCGAACATCGGGAACGTCACGCCGTAGCTCACCGAGCAGAACTCGCTGATCTCGCCGGCGGTGCCGGGCTCCTGGCTGCCGAACTGGTTGCACGGAAAGCCGACCACCGAGAACCCCCGGTCGCGCAGCCGCTCGTGCAGCCGCTCCAGCCCTTCGTACTGCGGCGTGAGGCCGCACTTCGAGGCGACGTTCACCACGAGCAGCGTCTTGCCGGCCAGGTCAGCGAGTGAGGCGGGCTGGCCGGACAGGGTGTTCACCGGAAAGTCGTGCACGGTCACGTGACTGATTCCTTCGCTGTCGGTGGGCAGGTATGCCGGTCCCAGAGGCGGATGCGCCAGTCTCAACAGCACCATCGTCCCGTCTCTTCCGCGGACTGTGCCAATTTTCCTGAACGTGACGGCGGGGACCGCCCTGGACAGCCGCGCCGGCCGGGAAAGGCGTCCTGTCGCAGGCGAGGGCTAAACTGCCGGGCACCATGAGCAGCGAACTCGAGGACCTCAGGCGGCAGCTGGCGGCCCTGAGCGCGCGCGTCGATGCCATCGAGGGGCTGCGGGCGATGATGGACCGCGACCTGGCCGACATCAAGCAGCGCATGGACGCGCAGGATCATCTGCTCCAGGCGCTGCACATCACGCAGGCCAGCCACACTCAGCGGCTCACCCGCATCGAGGAGCGGCTCACCCGCGTCGAGGAGCGGCTCACCCGCGCCGGAGAGACGCTCAGCCGGGTGGAGACCGACTTCCGCGGGAAGCTGGACACGATCGTCGCGATGCTGGATCGCCTGGTGCCGCCCGCGGGCGGGCCGGCGTAAGTGCCGGAACGGCGCGGCCGCGGTCAGCCGGCCGCCGCGGCCTTCGCCCCGGGGTTCCACACCGGCTCGCCGAGGTAGCCGCGGGCGACCATGGTCACGAACTGGTACACCGCGTCCTCGTCCGGGGACAGCGGGCCGGGCCGCGCGTGCTCCGAGGTGAGCCCGCGCTGCACGGACTCGCAGGCGCCCCAGTCCTGCCGGTTGGTGATGTCCCAGAACTCGACCGCGTACCCGGGGTCGAAGCCCGGCTTGTCCAGGGCCTCCGGGGCGAAGGCCCAGGTGCACTCGATCATGGTCCGGTCCGCGGCGAGCGGCACCAGGCGGTGCGTCATCACGTAGTCGGGATGCAGGCTCAGCAGAACGTTCGGGAAGATGTTCACGTAGATCACGGTGCGCAGGCCCTTGGCGTCCACGCCGCGCAGCGGCACCCCGAGGCTCGTGCCGTCCAGCGACATGGTGTCCATGCCGTCCCGCAGGTCCATCCAGCCGCCCACCCAGGCGCCCTGCGCCGGGTAGTTCTCGCCGCTCTTCGGGGGGCTGACCCGGCACAGCTCGGGATGGATCACCGGGCAGTGGTAGCACTCGTGGTAGTTCTCGGTGAGGATCTTCCAGTTCGCCGCGGCGTCGTATTCGTGCCGCCCGCCGATGACCAGCCGCTCCGGCTCGTACGGCGCGACCAGTTCGCCGAGCGCCCGGAGCGAGTCGCCGAGCGGCGGGGCGTGGCCGGAGCCGTCCACAAAGATCAGGCCGTGCCATTCGGCCAGCGGCAGCTCGACGAGTCCCCAGGCGAACCGGTCGAAGCCGTCGCGCTCCTTGAAGCCGGAGGCGAAACGCAGCCCGCCGGAGAGCGAGTAGGTCCAGGAGTGGTAGGGGCAGATGACCGAGTTGCGCTGCGTCCCCGTGCCGCAGGCCAGCAGTTCGTGGCCGCGATGGCGGCAGAAATTGGCGAAGGCGTGCAGCTTGCCCTCATCGTCGCGGGTCAGCAGCACGCTCCCGGCACCGGCCGGCTCGGCCCGCTGGTCACCCGGCTGGGCCAGCTGCGAGCTGAACCCCACGCAGGTCCAGCCGGAGCCGAAGAAATGCCTCTGCTCCCAGGCGAAGACCGCCGGGTCCACGTAAGCGGCCCTGGGCAGCATGACGGATTCGCCGAATGCCTGGAGCGACCGCGCGAGCTCGGACTTGTCGATGGGGGCGGCGGGGTAACCAGACTGACTGACCATACAGTCAAGGGTAAGCGGGGCTCCGGGGCGTTGTCCAGGCCGCGGGCGGGCCCGGTCCCGCGCCGACGGGCTTGCGGCGGTCCCTGCCCCGCGGGCGGGCCCGGCTCCCGGGCCGGCGGGCTTGCGCCGGTCCCTGCCCCGCGG
>JASHPR010000078.1 GCA_030038015.1 Streptosporangiaceae bacterium | reverse complement strand
CGCGTCAGGAGACAACAAGCAAGGGGGATTACCCATGTCACATGCCATTTCCGCCGTCCCGGATGAGCCGGAGATCACCGTCCCGGTCTCGGTCATCGGCGGTGCGGCCGAGCTGCTGGCCCTGGTCGCCGAGCTCATCGACACTACCCCGGGCGCCCGCGAGCAGGTCGAGGCGCTCATGGACGGAAAAGGCGCCGAGCCCGGCCCGGCCGCCGACTGGATGATCGCGTCCATCGCGGCCCTGGCCAGGCAGGCTGACGCCGTCCTGGCCTTCGAAGGCATTGCCTGCGACCGGGGCCTGGCCCGCTACTGGCGGCGCCCCGGAACCCGGCGGCAGGAAGGGTGACCGTCATGGCCACGATCACCACGGCCACCGCGGCGAACGACGCCGCGGCCGCCTACCAGCGGCTGCGCGGGCACCTGGCCTACCTCGGGCTGAAGGCCGCCGCCGACGCCCTCCCCGGCCTGCTGGATGAGGCACGCGACGGGCGGCTGTCGCTGCTGGACGCGCTCGAGCAGCTGATGGGCACCGAGGCCGAGGCGGCGGAGGCCCGCCGCCTGGCCTCCAGGCTGCACTGGGCGGCGCTGCCGGCCCCGTGGCGGATCGCCGACTACGACTTCGCCGCCCAGCCCGGCGCGGACGAGGCCGTCATCCGCGAGCTGGCCACCCTGCGGTTCATCGACGAGGCCGCCAACGTCGTGTTCGTCGGCCCGCCGGGGACGGGCAAGACGATGCTCTCGGTCGCCCTGGCCCGGGCCGCGGCCGAGGCCGGGCACAAGGTCCTGTTCACCACCTGCGAGGACCTGGTCCGCCGGCTCCGCCGCGCGATCGCTGAGCACCGCGCCGCCACCGGCCTGCGGTTCTTCACCACCCCCAGGCTGCTGGTCATCGACCTATCCGGGGTCCCCGGCGGCCCGTCCGTAACGTCGGCCAGCGTGGCCTGAGCACATGTTTCCGCACGTTGGCGTGTCGTTATCCAAGGTCCCACACCAGCGTCGGCGACGTCGGCATGATGTCCGGCCATGGGGGTGCAGCGTGTGCTGCTCGACGGGCAGCGGACCTGGACGGTGACGGGGGACGATCACCTTCCGGCCGGCCCGGTGGAGGAGTACCTGGAGTTCTTGCGGGTGGCCCAGCGGTCCTCGCCGAACACGATCCGCTCGTATGCCACCTCGCTGGCCCGCTGGTGGGAGTACCTGACTGCCGCCGGGATGGCCTGGGATGAGGTGGGGCTGCCGTTCTTCGTATCGTTCGTGTCGTCGCTGCGGACCGGGCTCCCGGCAGGGGTCAGCGCGCTCCCGGGCGCCGATCCGGGCGAGCGCCTGGCCGAATCGACGGTCGCGGCGCGGGTCACCGCGGTGCTGTCGTTCTACCGCTATCACGCCGATGCCCATCAGGTGCCGGTCGCTGATCGTCTTTACCGGCCGGGCCGGGGCGGCCGTTACGTCCCGGGCCTGGCGCACCTGCAGCGGGGCCGCCAGCATCCGGGTGCCGCGGTCCGAGTGCGCCGGGCCGCGGCCCGGCCGGCGCCGCTACTGACCCCGCAGCAGGTGGAAGCCATCGTGGACGGGTGCGCTCGGTGGGATCCGGCGTCCGGGCAGTGGTCGGGGTCGGTTCGTAACCGGCTGCTGTTCGCCGCGCTTGCGGAGACCGGGATGAGGCTCGGCGAGGTGCTGTCCACCCGGCACTGCGACTGGCACGCCGGGCGCGGCGGGACCCCGTTCATTGAGGTTGTCCCCCGCCAGGACCACCCGGCCGGGGTGCGGTGCAAGAGCAGCCGCTACCGGCGGATCTACATCAGCGACGAGCTGGAACGCCTGCACAGCGAGTACGTCTGGCAGCTGTGCGACGCCGGCGCCCACCAGGCGGTCGACCTGGTGGGCCATTTCGTGTTCGTCAACCTGCACCGCGGCCAGTGGCTGGCCCCGCTGCGCCCGGAGACGGTCTATGACCTGGTGGCTTCGCTGAAGCGCAAGCTCGGCGGAGTGGTCCCGGCGGGCTGGACGCCGCACTGGTTCCGTCACACGCATGCCTCGGCCTTGCTGCTTTCAGGCGCCCGCGAGCACGTGGTGATGCGCAGGCTCGGGCACGCCGACATCCAGACGACGCTCAACCTTTACGGCTGGGTGACCGAGGACGCCGAGCTGCGGGCACTGGCGGACTGGCGCGGATTCTGCTCCGGCTGGCGCGGCTGGGAAGGCGGCACTGGTGAGTAACCCACCCCGTCACCTGCACGCGTGCGGCGCGGCACAGGACCGGCTGGACGCGAGCGCCGCCCTCGTCGCCGGGCTCGCCGCGCCGTTCACCGGATCAGCGTTCGACCCAGCCGATCCGGTCCTCGCCGAGATATGCGCGGTGGACTCACCGGCAATGCTGCGCACCGATGAGCTTCCAGTCCCGATGCAGCGTGAGATCTGCTGGTGGCTGGCCACCTGCCATGCCAGCGGGGAACGCGTCATCGACATGACGGACTGGCGGCGGTGGACGGCTACCGCGCTGGAGGTCGCCGCCGAGCGCCCGCAGGTGCGCTCGTTCGCTGACCTGACCTTGGACGAGTGGATGGCCGCGTGGGTCAGGACGTTCCACGCCGACCACGGCCGGCTTCCGGCGCCGGGCAGCCGGCAGCGAGCTGCGAGCGCCTTGCGCGGGCTACTGCCCCGCCTGGCTGTCCGTTACAGCGATGTGCCGTGGTGGAAGCATGACGTGTGGTGCCTGCGGTTCGATCCGCGGATCCCGCGCCGCGAGCATGAACCCCGCGGTGAGTCCTCGGTCCGCTGGGATGACATCAAGCCCCGGTGGCTGCGGGACGGGTTCACCTTCTGGATGTATCTGCAGCTGGAGTCGGGGCAGCTGACCTGGTCCTCGGCCGCGCCCTGGCACGTGTTCGCCGCCCGGTTCAGCGAGTTCGCGGTCTACCGCGGGATCGGCCACCCGGCCCTGACCCCGGATCCGTCCGGGCTGCGGCCGCTGATATTGGAGTTCCGGGTGTTCCTGCGCCAATGGCGGCGCGGCACCGACGGGCAAAAGCAGCGCGGCGGGCCGCTGGATGACCGGTCAGTGGCCTGCACCCAGCGCGTGATCGGGAACTTCTACCGGACTATGCACGACTACAAGGCCGAGGCGGCCGCGGCTACCGGCGACGAGCGGTGGCTGGAGCTGACCGACGCGCACGCCCGGCTCTACCGGCCCGGCGAATTCTTCACCGAGCGGATCATCAAGCAGGCCGACGAGCGGAACTACATCAGCGACGCCGACCTGTCCCGGATGCTCGCCTGCATCGAGCTGCTCGGCATGCCCCGCGACCAGGCCATGACCATCACCCGGGACGGCCGTGACGTCGAGGTCGCCGGGTTCGGGATGCCCGCGATGATGCGGGCCTGGCTGATCCAGGCCCTCACCGGACGGCGGGCTTCCGAAGTGCTGCTGATGGACTTCGAGCCGCTGTCCCCGATCCCCGGCATCGACCCGGACGCCGTCCCCGACGGCGGGATGGTCGCCCGGCTCCGCTACCAGCAAACCAAGATCGACGGCGCGCCGATGACCATCCTGGTCGGTGCCGACGTCGTGCAGATCATCCGCGAGCAGCAGGAATGGGTCCGGCAGCGGTGGGACCTCGGGCCGGACGGGACGGCGCGTTACTTGTTTCCCCGGCTGACCGGCAACCGCAAGGCCACCCGGGCCTGGGAGACCAGCCACTACGACCTGGTGCTCCGCCAGCTCAGCGAGGCGGTCAGGCTGCGCGACAGCGCCGGGCGGGAGCTGTCGTACTCCCGCAGCCACCGGCTCCGCCACACCAAGGCCACGACCTTGCTCAACGCCGGCGCCCCGATCCATGTCGTGCAGCGTTACCTCGGCCACCGGTCACCGGAAATGACTATGCGGTATGCCGCGACCCTGGCCAGCACGGCCGAACGCGAGTTCCTCGCCATGGTCAAGATCGGCCGGGACGGCCGCCAGATCGGCATGGACCGCCGCGACATGCTCGACCTGTTCCAGCTCGACCGGCGCACCGACCGGGTGCTGCCCAACGGGTACTGCCTGCTGCCCCCGGTCCGGTCGTGCGACAAGGGCAACGCCTGCCACGGCTGCGACCACTTCGCCACCGACCGCAGCCACCTGCCGGAGATCCGCCGCCAGCTCACCGAGACCGAGCAGCTCATCGAACACCGCAAGGCCCAGCACCTGGCCCGCT
>JASHPR010000077.1 GCA_030038015.1 Streptosporangiaceae bacterium | reverse complement strand
GGGCACGGCCGCGCCTGGCGCACCGGGCGCGGGCAGCGGTGAAGCCGGCGGCCAGCCGGGGCTGGCGGGCAGGCCGGGATGCCCCGCACCGGCCTGCATGGCGGTCAGCCTGGCCCATTCCCGCTGCCGCCGGACGGCCAGCACGGCCGAAAGGAAGGCTGCCGGGGGAGTGCCAGGCGGCGGGGGCGGGGTGACCTGGGCGGCCACCGCGGCGGCGATCTGCTGGCCGAACGCGTCCCGGGCTGCGGGCGTCAGCTCGTAGAAGCGGCGGAGATAGCTCCCGGCCTGTTCGGCGGTCTGGTCGTTCAGCCCGGACAGCTCGAGCGCCTGGGCCCAGCCGGCCAGCGGCGGCGGCACCACGGTGAGCACCGGCGGGAGCGCGGGCCTGCGCGGCAGCCGCTCCTGGATCACGAACGTCCCGGCGAACAGGTCGCCGAGCCGCTTGCCCCTGGACGACAGCAGCGAGCAGATCAGCGCGGGAGCCCCGGTGAAGCTCCAGATCTCCACGATCGACGCGAGCGCCCGGACCAGCGCCTGCCGGAACCGCTCGGGCCCGCCGTCGTCGCTGACCACCCGCAGGCCCAGCGCCATCTTCCCCGGCGACCTGCCCCGGCTCAGCGTCTCGAAGGCGGTCGGGTAGCCAACGATGATCAGCACCAGCGCCGCGACCACGACGGCGGCCAGCGACGCCGCGTTGAGGCGGCTGCCCGTGCCGATGGTGATCCCGATGAGGACCAGGAGCATGGTGACCTGGACGGCGATGTCGATGATGATGGCGAGCATGCGGCTGGGAAACCGGGCGCACGGCACGTCGAGGACCACGGCCTCGCCGGTGACCACCTCGGTCATGGGTCAGTGCTCCAGCTCGGGCTGCTGCTTTCCGCTCATACCAGGCCAACCATGCTCCCGCTTCAGGCCAAGGCTATCCAGTCCACGGCAGTAACCTCCTGCCGTGGACGTGGACGCGTTCGTCGCTGCGCACCAGGCGGAATGGGACCGGCTCGACCGGCTCGTCGCCCGGCGCCGCCGCCTGTCGGGCGACGAGGTCGACGAGCTGGTCGCGGCGTACCAGCGGGCCGCTACGCACCTGTCAGCGGTGCGGACCGCCGGGCACGACCCGGCGCTGGCCGCGCGGCTGTCCACCCGGGTCGCCAGGGCACGGGCCGCCGTCACCGGTGCGCACACCCCGGCGTGGGGCTCGGTCGCGCGGTTCGCCGTCGTCTCCTTCCCCG
Organism: Streptosporangiaceae bacterium; assembly: GCA_030038015.1. Classification (GTDB taxonomy): domain Bacteria; phylum Actinomycetota; class Actinomycetes; order Streptosporangiales; family Streptosporangiaceae; genus JASHPR01. The sequence continues at coordinate 2,101 of JASHPR010000077.1, read as the reverse complement.
TCATGGCCTACCGGGTGCGGTGGTGGTGGCTGGGCACCGCGGCCGGGTCGCTGCTGACCGCGTTCGTCATCGGCTGGTGGATCGCGCGGTCACCCGCGGTGCAGGCCAGCCTGCTGCCGCCCGCAGAGGTCAGGCAGCTCGTGAACTCCCAGTTCCGCGGCTACTACTCGCAGTACCCGGCCGCCTCGTTCGCGGCAGAGGTGTGGACCAACAACGCCCTCGTCGCAGCCGAGTCGCTGATCTTCGGGATCCTGCTCTGCGTGCCCACGCTGCTGGTGCTCTTCGCCAACGCCGCCAACGTCGGGGCGGTCGGCGGGCTGATGGTCGCGCACGGCCGCGGGGTGGAGTTCTTCGCCCTGATCCTGCCGCACGGGATGCTCGAGCTGTCGGCGGTGTTCCTCGCCGCGGCGGCGGGCCTGCGGCTCGGCTGGCGGATCATCGACCCGGGCCCGCTGCCGCGGTCGCAGGCCCTCGCCGTGGCCGGCCGCGAGACGGTCACGCTGGCGCTGGGGATGGTCGTCGTGCTGCTGGTGTCCGGGGTCATCGAGGCGTTCGTCACCCCGTCGCCGCTGGCCACCTGGGCCAGGGTCGGCATCGGGGCCTGCGCGGAGGCCGCGTTCCTCGGCTACGTGATCGTGCTCGGCCGCCGCGCGGCCGCTGCCGGGCTGTCTCCCGACATCGATGCAGCTCCCGACGTGTTCCCCGTCGCCGGCTGAGGGGCTCCCAGCCCCTCGGCCACAGCTCCCTTGCCCTGCTGCGTAGTGGCCGGCGTCGCGCCGGTCACGCAGCGCAGCGGGAGCGGGCGTCAGAGGCGGCCCGCGGCCTTCAGGTTCAGGTAGGCGTCGGCGACGGCGGCGGGCAGCCGGCCGGGCGGGGCATCCACGACGTCGACGCCGCGGCGCCGGAGCAGGGCCGAGATCCTGGCCCGCTCCGATCGCGCCCGCTCGCCCGCTGCCGCCTCGTAGACCGCGGCCGCGTTCCCCCGGGCCGCCGCCATCTCCGCCAGCCTCGGGTCGGCGACGGCCGCGACGAGCAGCCGGTGCCTGGCCGCCAGCGCCGGGATCCTGGGCAGCAGGCCCTCCCCGATCGCGGCCGGGTTCAGGTCGGTGAACAGCACGACCAGGCAGCGCTGCCGGGCCAGGCCGAGCACGGCGGAGGCCATCAGGCCGGCATCCGGCTCGATGAGCGCCGCGTCGAGCACGGCCAGCGCGCTGGTCACCGCGGACAGGACCTCGCTGCGGCTGGCGCCGGCCACCCGGGCCCGCACCCGCCGGTCGACGGCGAGCAGGTCGACCCGGTCACCGGCGCGGGACGCCAGCGCGGTCAGCAGCAGCGCGGCGTCCATGGAGGCGTCCAGGCGGGGCACGCCGGCCACCCGCCCGGCGGCGGTCCGGCCGGTATCGAGCACGATCAGGATGCGCCGGTCGCGTTCTGGCCGCCAGGTCCGCACCATCACGTCGCCCCGGCGCGCCGACGAGCGCCAGTCGATCGACCGGACGTCGTCGCCCACCACGTACTCGCGCAGCGAGTCGAACTCGCTGCCCTGCCCGCGCAGCAGCGACCGGTGCTGGCCATCGAGCTGCCGCAGCCGGGCGAGCTTCTCCGGCAGGTGCTTGCGGCTGCCGAACGGGGGCAGCACCCGGACCGACCACGGTGCCTGGTGGCTGCCCTGGCGCCCGGCGAGCCGCAGCGGGCCCAGCGAGCGCACGGTCACCTTGCCCGCGGCGAAGTCACCCCGGCGCCGCGGCGCCAGCGTCGTTGCCAGGCGTGCCTCACCGCCAGCCGGGACGCTGAGCTCCGCCCGGTCCGGCCGCGCCCCGGCACTGGGCTGCCAGGCATCACGCACCGTCCCGCGCAGCGCGCGGCGGCCGGGGTTGATCACCGTGAGCGTGACCTCGCCGGTGGTGCCGAGCCGGATCCTGGTGTCGCCGCCGCGGGCCAGCCGCAGCACGCGAACCGGCGCGGCCAGCGCCAGGTCCACGGCGATCGCGGCCAGGATCAGCACGTCGACGGCGAGCAGCGCGGTGACGCTGCGCAGCGCCAGCACGACGAGCGCGCCGATGGCCGCGGCCGCGGCCGCCCGCCCGGTCAGCGCCATCGG
>JASHPR010000763.1 GCA_030038015.1 Streptosporangiaceae bacterium | reverse complement strand
GTGGCGCGCGTGGCAGCGGGGCGGGCGGCGCGGGTGGCAGCGGGGCGGGCGGCAGCGGTGCGGGCGGCGCCGGTGGCAGCGGTACGGGCGGCGCGCAGGATGCCGGCGGGAGAGCCGGCGATGGCTAGCGAAATCGCCTTGAACATGCATAACTCGCGGCTGGAGCCGCCGCCGCTCGGGCTCAGCCCGGCCCGCCGTGCCGAGCGGGGCAAGCATGCGCGTGCCTCGGTGCCGAGGGAGAGCCACGCGGAGTTCCGGCCCGCCGCCGACCGGCCCGACCCGGTCGGCCTGCTCGAGCAGCAGGCCGCGTCCCGGGTTCCCGATCTGATGCCGATCCGCTACGGCCGGATGCTGGCCTCGCCGTTCGCGTTCCTGCGCGGCGCGGCGCTGCTGATGGCCAGCGACCTGTCGCACACGCCGGTGTCCGGGCTGACCGTGCAGACCTGCGGCGACGCGCACCTTTCGAACTTCGGCATCTTCGCCTCCGCGGAGCGCCGCCTGCTCTTCGACGTCAACGACTTCGACGAGACGCTGCCTGGCCCGTGGGAATGGGACGTCAAGCGGCTGGCCGTGAGCGCGGAGGTGGCCGCCCGCGACAACGGCTTCGGCCGCAAGCAGCGGCACGAGATCGTGGTGGCCGCCGTGGCCCGTTACCGCCGGGCGATGCGCGGCCTGGCCGGGCTGGGCGAGATCGACGCGTGGCAGTCGCCGGCCGAGATCGATGATCTCAGGGAGCGATACCAGGCGATCCTGGGGCGGAGAGAGCGCCGGCTGGCCGATGCCGACCTGTCCAGGGCACGGGACCGGGCCGGCGTGGTGGCGCTCAACAAGATCATCCGCATGCAGGACGGCAAGCCGCAGTTCGCCTCCGACCCCCCGCTGCTCGTGGCGCTCGCCGAGCTGCCCGCCGCGCAGGCCCCGGCCGGCCTTGCGTCTCACCTCAACGGGATCCTCGCCGACTACCGCCGCACGCTGGAGTGGGACCGGCGGTTCCTGATCGGCAAGTACCAGGTGGCGGACGTGGCGCGGAAGGTGGTCGGGATCGGCAGCGTCGGCCTGCGCTGCTGGGTCGCCCTGCTGACCGGCCGGGATCCTGACGACAGGCTTTTCCTCCAGGTCAAGGAGGCAGTGCCGTCGGTCCTCAGCGGGTACATCGGCCAGACGCCCTACCCGAGCCAGGGCGAGCGCGTGGTCGCCGGCCAGCGGATCATGCAGGCGGCCGGCGACGTCTTCCTCGGCTGGCAGACCACCAAGAGCGGGCCGGTGCACGACTACTACGTGCGCCAGCTCCGCGACTGGAAGTTCTCCATGGTGGCGGAGGACATGGATCCGCCGACGATGCGGACCTACGCGGAACTGTGCGCGCAGAGCCTGGCCAGGGCGCACGCCCGTTCCGGCGACCGCATCGCCATCGCCGCCTATCTCGGCAAGTCACAGGCGTTCGAGCGGGCCGTCGCCGAGTTCGCCGCCTGCTACGCGGACCAGAACGAACGTGATCACGCCGGCCTGGCCGCCGCGGTCAGGTCCGGCCGGGTGACCGCCCGGACCGGCGTGTAAGGCTCACCCGGCAGGCCGGCGCGGCCCGGTCACCTGCTCACCTCGGCGCGGACGCGCAGTCGATGCACCTGACCGCCGTCGGGCGCGCGGCCAGCCGCCCGGCACCGATCACCCGGCCGCACCGTTCGCAGATCCCGTAGCTGCCATCGTCGAGCCGCTGCATGGCCCTGGCGATGTCGGCAAGCTGGCCGGCGGCCTGGCCCATCAGGGCGGCGACATGCTGCCGCTCGAACGCGGTCGACGAGCCTTCAGGGTCGTGCTCGTCATCGGCCCCGGCGGCCGACGCCGACGACGACACGATGCTCTCGAAGTCCCGCCGCAGGGCATCAAGCCTTGCCTGGGTCTGCTCGCGCGCCGCGGCGAGCCGGTGCCGCGCGTCTTCCAGGTCCGACGGGGAGAGCCCGGTCATCTCTCCATGACATCACTCCGGCCTTGGCCGCATCCCGCTTGCCCGCGGCCGCACCCCGGCCGCCCCCGGCAGCGGGCGGTCAGGCAGGCTTTACACATGGCCGACACACTCACCCTGATGGCGGTGCATGCCCATCCCGACGACGAATCATCGAGCACCGGCGGCGTGCTCGCCAAGTACGCCGGCGAAGGGATCCGGACGGTGGTCGTGACCTGCACGAACGGTGAGTTCGGTGACACGCCGGCCGGGGTCAAGCCCGGCCAGGACGGCCACGAGGAGCAAGCCGTGGCGCAGATCAGGCTGGCCGAGCTCACGGAGGCCTGCAAGCACCTGGCCGTCACCGACCTCGAGCTGCTCGGCTACCACGACTCCGGCATGCCCGACTGGGAGTACAAGGACCGCCCCGACGCGTTCTGCAACGCCCCCCAGGAAGAGGTCGCCGCACGCATCGGCGGGCTGATCGAGAGGTTCCGGCCACAGGTCGTGATCACCTATGACGACAAGGGGCCGTACCAGCATCCCGATCACCTGCACGCCAGCCGGTGCGCGCAGGCCGCGGTGGCCGCCACCGGGATCCCCGCAAAGCTCTACCTGACCGCCATGCGCCGCAGCGACTGGCGCAAGCTGTGGGAAGCGCTTCGCGAGGCGGGGGTGGAGGTCCCCGATGTCAGCAGGTTCGACGAGCAGACGCGGCAGCAGGTCGAGGAGGCCGAGCGGCGGATCACCACCAACGTCGACATCCGCCCCGTCCTCGAGCGCAAGCGCGCGGCGCTGCTCTCGCACGCCAGCCAGATTCGCGACTCGTGGTTCGCCAAGATCCCGCCGGAGGTCGGCGAGCAGGTGTTCGGCCGCGAGAGCTTCATCAGGGCGATGGACAGGACGGGGACCCCGGTGCCCGAAGACGACCTGTTCGCCGGCATCCGTGTCCTGTCCGCTGGATAGCCGGGTATAGCCGGCGGCACCGCCGGCTGGCTCGTGCTTTGTGGTCGCGGGCGGTCGTGGAAACAGCCGCCGGCGACCACAAATCGGGTGGCGGCAGTTACGCGGCGGCCAGGTGCGCGACGATATGGGCATGATCGCGATCCTCGTCCGTGTCCTGCGCACCGGCCACCGCCGGCACGTCGTGATCCTGCTGTCCGGCGTGGTGGCCGTTACGATCGCCGGGGGCGCCCTGTTCGCGGCCACCCAGCACTACCCGTTCACGACCGGGCTGTACTGGGCGATCACGACGGCGACAACCGTGGGCTACGGTGACGTGACACCGCATAACGCGGCGGGCCGGGTGGTGGCCTCGGCGGTCATGCTGACCGCCATCCCCATGCTGGCCTCGGCGTTCGCCCTGGTGACCGGGGCCGCCGCGGCGGCCGGAGTACGGAGGGTTCTGGCGATGGGACGCGCATTCCCGGCGAGCGGCTACCGCCTGGTCATCGGCATGGACAAGGCGGTTCACGCGATCCTCGACGAGCTGGTGCGCATCGGCGCCCCGGTCGTGCTCGTCGCGGACGTGGACCCGGCGACCGTCCGCGACGAGGTGCACGTGGTGCGCGGTGACCCGACCGAGGAGGCCGCCATCCGCGCGGCACGGCCCGCGGACGCCCAGCAGGCGCTGATCACCGGGGCGACCGACGGTGACGTCCTGGTCAGCGCCGTGCTGCTGCGCAAGCAGGTGCCGGACCTGCCGGTGGTGGCCCTGGTCCGGTCGGCGTCGGTCCGTGAGGCCCTCCGGGATCTGGGCATCCAGCAGACCATCTCGGCGGAGGGCCTGGTCGCGCATACGCTGGCGATGAGCCTGGAGACGCCGCACGCCGGTGACCTGCTCGCCCAGCTCGTGGGGTCGGACAGGCACAGCCTGACCGAGACCCAGGCCGGGGCCGACGCGGTCGGCAAGCCGCTGAGCGCGATCCGGGCCGAGCGCTCCGGCCTGGTGCTCGGCCTGGTGCACGACGGCACGCTCCTGCTGGGCATCGGCGACGACCCCGTGGTCACCGCGGGCGACCGGCTGCTGGTCGCGGAGCCCGTGTCCGGCAGGCGGGGCCCGGCGGAGCGGGTGGGAGCGGCGAGGCGCCCCGGGGCCACGGCGCCGGGAACAGCGTGAGAGGCATAGCGTGAAGCAGCGGGTCCGGACGGCGATCCGCGTCGAGGGGGTCGTCCAGGGGGTCGGGTTCCGGCCGTTTGTGTACTCGCTCGCGACCAGCCTCGGCCTCGGCGGCCTGGTCGGCAACGACTCCGGCGGGGTCTTCGCCGAGGTCGAGGGGGACCCCGCCGCGGTCGAGGCGTTCCTCGCCTCGCTGGCCCGCGACGCGCCGCCGCTGGCCAGGATCGAGCGGATCACCACGGCGGTCATGCCGCCACACGGCACGGTCTCGTTCTCCATCGCGCCCAGCGAGGCCGGCCGCCAGCGGCGGACGCTTGTGTCCGCCGACACGGCCACCTGCAATGACTGCCTGGCCGAGCTCGCGGACCCATCCGACCGGCGGTTCGGCTACCCGTTCATCAACTGCACCAACTGCGGCCCGCGGTTCACGATCGTGCGCGACGTTCCCTACGACCGGCCGCGTACGACCATGGCCCCGTTCACCATGTGCGAGCCGTGCGCGGCGGAGTACCACGACCCGGCGGACCGGCGCTTCCATGCTCAGCCGGCCTGCTGCCCGGCCTGCGGCCCCGCGCTGGCCCTGCTCGGACCCGCCGGGGCAGTCCTGCCGGGCGAGCCGCTCGCGGCCGCCGCTGACCTGCTGCGGCAGGGGAAGGTCGTCGCGGTCAAGGGGCTGGGCGGCTACCACCTGGCCGCCGACGCGACCAGCGAGGCGGCCGCCGCGGCGCTGCGGGCGCGCAAGCACCGCGAGGACAAGCCGTTCGCCGTGATGGTTGCCGACGTCGCCGCCGCGCGCCGGCTGTGCGCGGTGGACGATACCGCGGCCGGCCTGCTGGCCAGCAGCCGGCGCCCGATCGTGCTGCTGCCCAGGCTGCCCGGCGACGGCCTCGCCGCGGCGGTCGCGCCGGGGAACCGCCAGCTGGGGCTGATGCTGCCGTACACCCCGCTGCACCACCTGCTGCTCGCGGCGGTGGCCCGGCCCATGGTGCTGACCAGCGGCAACGTCTCCGACGAGCCGATCGTGTACCGGGACGGGGAGGCGGCGGAGCGGCTGGTCGGGATCGCGGACGCGTTTCTCACCCACGACCGCGCGATCGAGGTCAGGACCGACGACTCGGTGGTGCGCGCGTTCCGCGGCCGCGAGGCGGTCATCCGCCGCTCGCGTGGCTACGTGCCGGAGCCGCTCGGCGTGGCGGTGACGTTCACCAGGCCGGTGCTGGCCTGCGGCGCCGAGCTGAAGAACACGTTCTGCCTGGCCAGGGGGAATCACGCGTTCCTGTCGCACCACGTCGGCGACCTGGAGAACGCGGAGACGCTCCGCTCGTTCACCGAGGGGATCAAGCACTTCCGGCGGCTGTTCGACATCGCGCCCGAGGTGGTCGCGCACGACCTGCACCCGGACTACCTGTCCACGAAGTACGCGATGGACCTGGCGGAGGGGCGGGGCAGCGGGGCGGCTGGGCTTGCGGAGGGGCGGGGCAGCGGGGCGGCTGGGCTCGCGGAGGGGCTGGCCGGCGCGGCGGACCTGGCCGGCGTGGAACTGGTGGGCGTCCAGCACCACCACGCGCACATCGCTTCCTGCCTGGCCGACAACCGGGCCGCCGGGCCGGTCATCGGCGTGGCTTTCGACGGGACCGGCTACGGCACCGACGGCACGGTCTGGGGCGGCGAGTTCCTGATCGCCGATCTGGCCGGGTTCGAGCGGGCCGGCCACTTCGCCCCGGTGCCGATGCCCGGCGGTGCCGCCGCGATCCGCCAGCCGTGGCGGATGGCAGCCGCCTACCTCGACGCCGCCTACCCGGGCGGGCCGCCGGACGGCCTGGCCGTGGCCCGGCGCAACCAGGCGCTGTGGCCAGCGGTGCTGCAGATGGCCAGGCGCGGGGTCAACTCGCCGCTGACCTCGAGCGCCGGGCGGCTGTTCGACGCGGTCGCCGCGATCCTCGGCGTGCGGGATGCGATCAACTATGAGGGCCAGGCCGCGGTGGAGCTCGAGCAGCTGGCCGACCCCGGGGAACAGTCCGCCTACCCCGCCACGGTCGCCGCGGGCTACCCGTTCACGATCTCCGGGCATGAGCTGGTGCTGGCCGCAGTCGAAGACCTGGCCGCCGGCGTCGCGCCCGGCACGGTCGCCGCGCGCTTCCACAACGGCGTCGCCGGCCTGATCACGGGCTGCTGCGTGCTGCTGCGCGAGCGCTACGGGCTGGCCACGGTCGCGCTGTCCGGCGGGGTGTTCCAGAACCTGCTGCTGCTGCACGCCGCCGTGGCCCGGCTCGAGGATGCCGGTTTCGGCGTCCTGGTGCACTCGCGCGTGCCGTGCAACGACGGCGGGATCAGCCTCGGCCAGGCGGTCGTTGCCGCGGCGGGCGAGCGCCGGGGATAGCGCGCCATCGGCAGCTGGCCGGTTCGCGAGGCACAGGTGCAGGCCCAAATGCAGCGAAAGCCGTGGCCGGCTAGCTGACGCTGGGTGGGGTGCTGTTCTACCTCGTCGGCTGAGAGGGGCTGAAGCGGCCGGAGTGCTCGCCGCAGCGACAGGCTCCGACTGGAGCTCGGGCGGGGCCATGCTGACGTTCTGCTTCCCCGTCGGCCTGTTCATCGTCATCGCCGCGGCGCTGTACCTGCGGTTCAGCAGGCCGCACACGGTTCCCGGCCACAAGCCGCTCACGGCCGCGAATGCCACAGGGCGGGCAGCGGCCAGCGACCAGAATAAGGGCGCGGTACCGGCGCCGCCCAACCCGCGGGCCGACAGCACCATTCCCGGTGAGCAGCATGCCGCCGAGGAGGGCGACCACGGTCACGAGGCACCAAGCGCCGGCGCCTGAACGGCTGCGCCCTGGCCGCGTCTTGCCAGCGGTCAGTCCCGGGGGACGGGGGCGCGGCGGCGCAGCCAGGCGTACCAGGCGTCCATGCCTTCCCCCGTCGCTGCCGACAGCTTCAGCATCAGGGCGTCGGGCGCGGTCCTCCTGACGTCGGCGGCGTGCCGCCTGCTGTCGAAGCTCACGTACGGCAGCAGGTCGGTCTTGCTGACCAGGACCAGGTCTGCCTGCCGGAACATGTGCGGGTACTTCAGCGGCTTGTCGTCGCCTTCGGTGACCGATGCCAGCACGACCCGGGCCTGCTCGCCCAGGTCGAAGAGGGCGGGGCAGACAAGGTTGCCGACGTTCTCGATCATGACCACGGACCCGCCCGGCGGGTCGAGCAGGCGCAGTCCCTCGGCGACCATCTCGGCGTCCAGGTGGCAGCCGGCGCCGGTGTTGATCTGCACCACCTGGCAGCCAGCGGCGCGGATGCGCTCGGCGTCGAGCATCGCCGCCTGGTCCCCTTCGATGACCGAGATGGCCATCTTGCCTTCCAGTTCCCTGGCGGTGCGCTCGAGCAGGGTGGTCTTGCCCGCACCGGGCGAGCTCATCAGGTTGATGGCGAGAACGCCGCGCTGCCGCAGCCAGTCGCGATTGGCCTGGGCCAGCCTGTCGTTCTTGGCCAGCACCTTCTGCTGCAGCTGCACGGTCCGCTCATCGCCGTGGCCTTCGTGATCATGCTGATGGATCTCGTGCTCGCGGGTCTCGTGCTCGTGGTGCGGATGCTCATGGTCGACATGGCCGTGCGGGTGGTGATCCTGAGGGAACAGCCTGACCACCGCGGTCCCCGAGCAGCCGCATGTCGCGCACATGGTCAGGCCACCCGTACCGACGCGATCTTGAGTTCCTGGCCGGCGACCACCGTGACCTCGATGCTCCCGCACGGGCAGATCGTGATCGGGCCGTCCGGCTCGAAGTCGCTGCCGCACACCTTGCAGTGGCACCGGCCGGCCGTCTCGGTGATCTCCAGGCGCGCCCCTTCCAGGTTCGTGCCCTCGGTGACCAGGTCGAAGCAGAACCTGACCGAATCGGCCACGATGCCGGACAGCGCGCCGATCTCCAGGTGCACGCAGGTGATCCGGGCGTCCGGGAGACGTTCGGTCACCGCGTCGATGACGCTCTCGGTGATGGCCAGTTCGTGCACGTCCTGTCTCGCTTTCCTCACCGGCGGTGTGCCAGGCTGCTCAGCAGATGCGGGGGAGCGGGTCGCCCACCAGCAGGTCGACGATCCTGGTGCCGCCGAACGCGGTCTTGAGCTGCACGATGCCGGGCGGTCCGGCGGTGACCTGCCCGATGATGGCCGCCTGCTCGCCGAGCGGGTGCGCGCGCAGCGCGGCGAGGGCCTGCCCGGCCTGGTCGCCGTGCACCACGGCGACCATGCGCCCCTCGCACGCCACGTACATGGGGTCGATGCCCAGCAGCTCGGAGGCTCCCCGCACCTCCGGCCGCACCGGGATGTCGTCCTCGCTGACCAGCACGCCCACGTTGGCGGCCCTGGCGATCTCGTTCAGGATGGTGGCCACCCCGCCCCGGGTGGCGTCGCGCAGCGCGCGGACCCCCGGGGCCGCGGCCAGCAGGCCGGCGACCAGGCCGCCCAGCGGCGCGGTGTCCGAGGTCACGTCGGCCTCGATGTCCAGCTCGCCGCGGGCGAGCATGATCGTGACCCCGTGGTCGCCGATCGGGCCGGAGACGATGATCGCATCCCCGGGCTGCACGTTGGCCACGCCCAGATCCAGGCCGTGCTCGATCACGCCGACCCCGGCGGTGTTCACGTAGCAGCCGTCGGCCTTGCCCCTCTCCACCACCTTGGTGTCGCCGGTGACCACCTGGACGCCGGCCGCGTCGGCGGCCTCGCGCATGGACCTGGCGATCCTGGTCAGGTCCGCGACGCCGAAGCCCTCCTCCAGGATGAAGCCGGCCGACAGGTACAGCGGGATGGCGCCGGAGGTGGCCAGGTCGTTGACCGTGCCGTTGACCGCGAGGTCACCGATGTTCCCGCCGGGGAAGAACAGCGGCGAGACCACGAACGAGTCGGTGGTGAGCGCCAGCCGCGCCCCGCTGACCTGCAGCCGGGCTGCGTCCTCCAGCGGCTCGAGCAGCGGGTTGCGGAGCTCGTCGAGGAAGACCGCCTCGATCAGGGTCTGGGTGGCCTTGCCCCCGGCCCCGTGCGACATGGTGATCCGCTCTTCTCTGACCCGCGGGCGGCTGCGGCGGGCGCGGTCGATCCGGTCCAGCACCAGCTCCTCGCGCACCGTGCCGGGCAGCGGCTGCGGGGAGCCGCGGCGGGTCTGCCCGGCCTCCTCCTCACGGGCCTGCTCGTCGTGGGCGCGGAGGGCCTCGGTCATCCAGCCGGCGGCCGGCCCGTCGGTGGTCATGGCCGGCTCGCTTCCCTGACCCGGGTGCGGGTCAGCCTGCCGTAGTTGTAGTAGGCCGCGCACGCGCCCTCGGGCGACACCATGCAGGTGCCGATGGGAGTCTCCGGGGTGCAGGCGGTGCCGAAGACCTTGCACTCCCACGGTTTGAGCACGCCCTTGAGGACCTCACCGCACTGGCACGCCTTCGGGTCGGCGACCCGCACGCCGGGTACCGAGAACAGCAGCTCGGCGTCAAAGCGCGCGTAGGCCTCCCTGACCTTGAGCGCCGAATGGGAGATGAAGCCGAGCCCGCGCCATTCGAAGTACGGGCGGAGCTCCATGGTCTCGCCGATCGCCTTCAGCGCGACCGGGTTGCCGTCCCAGGGGACCACGCGTGCGTACTGGTTCTCCACCTTCGACTCGCCGCGGGAGAGCTGCAGCATCAGCATGTAGATCGACTGCAGGATGTCCAGCGGCTCGAACCCGGCGACGACCACGGGCTTGCCGTAATCGCGGGCGATGAACTCGTACGGCCGGCAGCCGATCACGGTGGACACGTGCCCGGGCCCGATGAAGCCGTCCAGGCGCAGGTCGGGCGAGTC
>JASHPR010000762.1 GCA_030038015.1 Streptosporangiaceae bacterium | reverse complement strand
CCCGAGCTGGGCCGCTCCAAGATCCGGTTCTCCTACAGCAAGAAGCTGGCCACGCTGCACGAGGCGGGCAGGCGGCTCGCGCGATTGTCGGCCTGCCCGACGTGACCGGCGGGGGAGCGTCGCGTTACGGCCCCGGGCAGGTCGCGTCGGACACACCGCTGGTGCGGGGCTGACGCGACAGCACCTCGGAGTACTGGTCGCTGCCGGCCTTCAGGCCGGCCACCAGCGGGGAGTGCGCGAGCACGACCGCGCCGGCGACCATGATCAGCAGGGACAGCGCCTCCAGCGGCCCCCAGGCTCCGGTGGTGCGCAGGTTGTCGCCGAACAGGCCGACGCCGACCAGGATGCTGGCGACGGGGTCGACGAGGACGATCGTGGACTGGGAGGCGACGATCGGGCCCGCGTGGATCGCGTTCTGGGCCAGGAACACGGCCAGCGCGCCGAAGCAGGCCAGCGCGTAGGTCTGCCAGTGGCGGTAGACCGTGGCCCAGTCCGCCGCCGCGAACCCGGACACCACCTTGGTGCAGGCTGCGGTGAACGCGAAGCTGATCGACGCCGCGGTGCCGAACATCGCGGCCCGCCACCAGCGCGGGCCGCGCAGCGCGAGCAGGACCGCGGCGGCGATCGCCGCGCTGCAGGCCCCGCCCGCAATGATCCACTCCCACAGCGGGGGTGACAGCGTGCCGCCCGCCGGGTCGGCGAAGTACAGGAACCCGGCCAGGCCGCCGGTCACGGCCAGCGCGCCGATCCACTCGCGGCGGCCGATCGAGAACCCGAACCAGGCCGCCAGCACCGCGACCAGAAACACCAGCTCGGTGGTCAGCACCGGCTGGACCTCGGAGAGGCGGCCGAGGTGCAGGGCGACGGCCTGGAGCAGGAACGAGACGATCATCAGCGCGAACCCGGCGAGCCAGATCCCGCGGCGCACCGCGTAGGTGATCAGGCTGAACCTCAGCGTGGTGGCCGCGGGCGCGGTCTCGATGCCCTTGCGCTGGAACACGCTGGTCAGAGCGTTGGCGAAGGCGGCACCCAAGGCCAGAACAAAAACCATCGATCGCGTCCTGCCCGCTCCAGTCCGGTTGGTCCGTCCGCCCGCAATCGCATGTATCATACAGCTATCCGAGAGCAAGCATACAGGACTACGGCGGAGCTTGATCAGCGCAGTGGGTATCGGGCCGGGCGGAGCGGACGCCATCGGGGTCATCGAGGTCGAGCTGATCAGGCTGGTGCGCCACCTGGAGACCTTCGGCAGGCGCAGCTCGCTGTACGTGCGCGTCGACCGGGCGGGCTACCTGGCGATGCGCGTGCTCGACAGCCTCGGGCCGGTCAGCACGAACGCGCTGGCGCTGGCCCTGCACCTGGACGCGTCCACGGTCACCCGGCAGATCGCGGCGCTCGAGCGCGGCGGGCTGATCGAGCGGTGCCCGGACCCGGCCGACGGCCGGTCGTCCACCATCGCGCTCACCGCCGAGGGCCGCTCGGTCATGGGCGAGGTGGAGGCCGAGCGGCGGCGCTGCATCGAGGCACTGGTCGGCGGCTGGGACAGCGCCGACCAGGCCAGCCTCGCGGCCGCCCTGACCAGGCTCAACTCGTGCCTGGTGGAGAGCGTGGCCGTGCCGGCCAGGCGCCCGTAAGCGCAAGCCGCAGCCGGTTGCTCAGAGTTCCTCGCCGCACTCGCGAACCATTCCACCGCCGGGTGCAATAGAGAGGCGATGGATGACGACGAGCTGATCACGCGCATGGCCGGCGGTGACGACCGGGCGCTGCGCGAGCTGTTCAGCCGGCACGCGCCGATCCTGGCTGCTCGCCTGCGCGCCGTGCTGCCGCCGTGCGACGTCGAGGACGTGCTCCAGGAGACCTTCCTCGCGGCGTGGAAAGGCGCTTCGTCATACCGGCAGGAGGCGAAAGCCGGGGGCTGGCTGTGGGGGATCGCCCGCCGCCAGGCCGCGCTGCTGTTCCGCCGCCGGGGCCCCGCCACCGCCCCGCTCGCGCCGGGCGCCGCCGGCCTTCCTGGCCCCGTCATGCCGGATGACCCCGCGGAAACCGCGGTCGCCCAGGCGCGCCTGGCCGCGGCGGTGAGCACACTCAGTCCGGCGGAGCACGAGGTATGGCGCCTCAGGTACGTCGAGGACCGGCCGCTCGCCGAGGTGGCTGAGCTGACCGGCGTCCCCGAGGGCACGGTGAAAAGCCGCGCGCACCGTGCCCGCCGGCTCCTGCGCAGCGCCCTGGGCGGCACGGCCCCGGGAGGGGGACTCAGATGACCCAGCCCTATGACAGCAGCCCCGATCGCGGCGGCATGGACTCCGGCCGCGCTGCCCCTGGCAGCGCCGGCTTCAGCGGTGCCGACGTGAGCCCGGCTGACCTCGGCGGTGTTGACCTGAGCCGGGTCTGGACCGGCGTGGCCGCCGAGGTCTGGCGGCGGCACCCCGGCCCCGCCGAGCGGCTCGCCGCGCGCCTGCTGCGCTCGCCCGGCCTGGCCCGCGCCCTGGTCACCACCCCGTCGCTGCTGCTGCCGTGGCTGATCTCGACGGCCGCCGTCTTCGGCCTCGGCGGCCTCATCAACATCGTCGGGGGCCGGCCGCTCACGTGGCTGCTCGCCCCCGGGATCGCCGCGATCGGCATCGCCTACGCCTACGGCCCCGGCGTGGACCCGGCGTGGGAGATCGCCTGCAGCATGCCGGTCAGCGAGCGGATGGTCCTGCTCGTCCGCGCGGTCGCCGTGTTCGCCGTCAACGCGCTCCTTGGCATCGCGGTCAGCCTCGCCACCTACCCCGCGGCCATCCGCAGCGTCAGCCCGAACGGCGCCGGCGCCGCCTCCGCGGAGGCCGCCGCCATCACCGTCGCCTGGCTGCTCCCGATGACCGCGATCTGCGCCCTCACCCTCGCGGTCGCGGTAGCCGCCGGGTCGGCCAACGCGGGCGCTGCCGCCGGAGTTGCCGCCTGGGCGGTCACGGTGCTCGCCTCCGGCGCCCTGACCGGCCAGTTCAACGGGGCGGTCACCAACACCTCGGCCTATCTCCCGTACCTGGCGATCGCGGCGTGTGCCGTCGTCGCCACCGGCTACGCAACCCGGTCCCAGAGAAGGACACCGTGAACATTGAGCTGACCAGCGTCACCCGGTCGTTCGGGAGGAACAGGGCGGTCGACGGCGTGAGCCTGGATGCCGGCCCCGGCGTGCTCGGCCTGCTGGGGCCGAACGGCGCGGGCAAGACCACCCTGCTGCGCATGCTCGCGACCGTGCTGCCGCCGTCGTCCGGCGAGATCAGGCTGCTGGGCCGGGACCCGAGGAACACCGCACACCGCCGCGAGATCCGCCGCCGCCTCGGCTACCTGCCGCAGAACCTCGGCTACTACCCGGCGTTCACCGTCGTGGAGTTCATCGAGTACTTCGCGCTGCTCAAGGAGGTCCCGCCGGGCCGCGTCAGCAAGGCCGTCGCCGCGGCCGTCGAACGGGTTGACCTCGGGGACAAGGCGAAGGCCAGGCTGCGCACGCTGTCCGGCGGCATGCTGCGCCGGGTCGGGATCGCGCAGGCGCTCGTGAACGACCCGGACCTGCTGCTGCTCGACGAGCCGACCGCCGGCCTTGACCCCGAGCAGCGGGTCGGGTTCCGCGCCCTGGTCCGCCACCTCGGCCAGGCCGCGACCATCATCGTGTCCACGCACCTGGTCGAGGACGTGGGTGCCGCCTGCTCGGAGGTGGCGCTGATGGACAGCGGGCACATCGTCTTCCGCGGCACCCCGGCCGAGCTCGTAGGCCGCGGCGAGGGTCATGGCGTGGGCGACGCCCCGCTGGAGCGCGGCTACAGCGCCGTCCTGCAGGCCGCCCGCCGGGGCGGCGTGGCCGCATGACCGCCGTGACCGCAGGTGAGGCGCGCCCGGCCCGGGACCGGTCCCGCCGGCCCCTGCCCGCCGCCCGCATCCTGCGGATAGAGGTCAGGCACAGCGCCTTCGTCTGGGCCATCCCGCTGCTCGCCGTCCTGTTCATCTATGACCCGTTCCGGACGGCCTCGGGTTACCCGGCCCTGTGGACCTTGCGGGCCTCGGTCGTGCTGAACAAGTTCTGGCCCGACTGCGTGCCCTTCGCCACCGGCTTTTCCGCCTGGGCAGGGTCGCGGGAAGGCCGCCGCAACATCGGCGACCTGCTGGGAACCACCGCCAGGCCGGCCTGGCCGCGGCAGTTGTGCTCGTTTCTCGGCATGCTCGCCTGGGTGCTCGCCGTGTTCGGCGCCGGCGTCGCCGTGCTGTACGTCCGCACCGCGCTGGCGGCTACCTGGGGCGGCCCGCCGGTCTGGCCGGTGGTGGTCGGCGTCGTCGCGCTGACCGCGGTCTGCGCGGTCGCGTTCACCCTCGGGGCGCTGTTCCCCGGCCGGTTCACCGCCCCCATCGTCGCCGTGGGCATCACGGTGCTCGCCCTGATCGCGTTCCGCCAGGCGGTCAACCGGGGCGGGGCATCGGTCGCCTCGCTGTCGCCGGACGGCCTGGTCCCGCCGACCGACGCGGGCATCTTCTACCCCGTCGCGCCGGACGTCTCGATCGTCCAGCTCATGTTCTACGCCGGGGCCGCGCTCGGCGCGGTCGGCCTGCTCGGGCTGTCCCCGCGCACCGGCGGCACCGGATGGCGCGGCGCCCTGGACCTTGCGAGCAGGGGCGGGGCGCGGCTGCGTGCCGTTGCGACCGCGGTCTTCGCGGCCGGGATCGCCCTGGCCGTGACCGGGTCCGGGCTGGCCGCAACGGCCAGGGCCTCGCCGGTCACGGGTGGCATCGAGATCCCCGCGCTGCACGAGGCCGCCTCCGACAAGCCGATCCCGTACACCCCGGTCTGCGCGCACGTTTCCGGCGGCGTCCAGATCTGCCTGCACCCGGCCTATAAGAGCTATCTGAGCCAGGCCGTGAACTCCCTTAACCCGGTCATGGCCGAGGTTGCCGGGCTGCCCGGCGCGCCGGCCCGCGCGGTTGAGGTCCCGGGCCAGGCGCTGCCACCGGCCGTGCTGCAGGGCAGCGGCAACGGCGTCGTGACCGGCAGCCCGCCGGTGTACGAGTTCTCCATGAACAACGCGGTCACGCTGGTGCCGGACGCAACCCAGTTGCGGGACAGCTTCCAGCAGGACATCGTGCACGCCGTGATCGTCGGCGGCGGCGGCGCGTCCGTGCCGGACGTGGGCACCCAAGCGCAGCAGGCCGTCATGGACGGGCTGCTGAAGGCGATCGGCTCGCAGCCGTACCCGGTGTGCGGGCCGGGCGACAACCCCAACGCGCAGCGGTGCAGGCGGCAGCAGGTACCGGTCATGGCCGCCGCCGCCAGGTTCGCCGCGCTGCCCGCCGCCACGCGGCACGCCTGGCTGGCCGCCAACCTCGCCGCGCTGAAGGCCGGCCGCGTCACGCTGGCGCAGGTCCCGTGAGCGCGGAACCGGTGCCGGCCGCCGTCCGCCCATCCGGGCTGGGCCGGGGAGCGGCGCGATGACCGCCACGCACATCCAGAAGCCGCCCCCGGCGGCGGCGCCGGCCGCGTGGCACGTCCCTCCGGCGGCCCGTCTCGCCTGGCTGCACCTGCGCAGCCGCCGTGTCCCGGGTGCCCTGGTGGCGCTGCTCGCCTGCGGCGTGGCCCTGTGGTCCTCGCTCAGCTACCACTGGTGGCTCGGCGCCGGCAACGCGGCCTATGAGCTGCCGATGATCCTCGAGGGCTGCGCCGCCGGGATCATCGCGGTGACGACGCACAGCCCGTTCGGCGAGCCGGAGCGGGCGACCGGCCGGTGGCTGCCGTTCCTGCGGGCCGGCCTGGCGCTCGCGCTCTGCGGGGCCGCCATCGGGTTTTTCGCCCTCGGCGCGGCGGCCGCGTACAACCCGCGGGCCGGCGTCTACCTGGCCGGCGGCAGCCTCCCGGTGGTGCGCAACGTCCTGGGCATGACCGGGATCGGGCTGATCTTCTGCCTGGTGACCGGGGGGCTGATCGCGTGGACCGGCCCGCTCGCGTTCACGGCCGTCTCCCAGTTCGCGCTGATCGCGAACTACTCCGAGCCGCTGACCTGGCCGACCCGGCCGCCGGCCGACCGTGGCGGCTGGATCGCCGCCATGGTGGTCTTCGCCGCCGGCCTGATCGCGTTCACGATCTCCGGTCCCCGCATCCGCCCGTCGGGCGAGTGACGCCAGGCCGGTGCCCGCGGAGCGCGGCCTGGCGGCAGCGCTCAGGGCACGGGCGATGTCAGCCCGGCCGAGGCGAGCACGTCCCCGGTGGGCCGCGGGCTGGTGCGCACCCCGGCGGCGACGCCCCTGGCCAGCCACAGGAACAGCGCGCGGCGGTCGCGCGAGCGGGCGAGCGTGCGCGCCCAGCGGCGCAGCGTGGAGCCGCCGTACAGGATGCGCTCCACCGGGGCGAGCGGCGCCGGGGACCGGAGCATCCAGATCTTGTTCCGCACCTCGTAGAAGAAGCGCTGCCCGGGGTCGGCGTCCGCAGCGCCGAACGCCGCCGTCTTGTGCACCGCGACGCTGGCCGGGCAGAGCAGGCCGGCGTTGCCGCGCAGCAGCCGGGTGGTGAACTCGAAGTCGTCGTTCCACAGGAAGTAGTCCGCCTGCGGCAGGCCCCGGAGCCGGCAGGCGCCCGCGTCGACGAGCACCGAGACGAACGACGCCGAGCGGATCGGCAGGCAGCCGGCCAGGGCCGCGGTGCGGCGCTCGGCCAGGCCGGCGAACGGCCGGACCCGCGGGGTGTTCATCGGGTGCGCCCGGCCGTCGCTCCACACCACGCGGCTGGCGAGGAGCGTTGCGGGCCGGCCGGCCAGGGCGGCGTGGTGCTCGCGGGCGTCCAGCAGCGCCCGCAGCGCCCCCGGCTCGGGCACCGTGTCGTCGTCCATCAGCCAGATCAGGTCGGCGGCCTGGCCGAGGGCCAGCGCGATGCCGCAGGCGAACCCGCCGGCACCGCCGATGTTGCGGGCGAGCCCGGCCACGTGCACGGACGGGTGGTGCGCGCGCACGGCCGCCGCGGTGCCGTCGGCCGAGGCGTTGTCGACCACGATCACCGCATCGGCCGCGCGGGTCTGCGCGCGCACCGCCGCCAGCGCCTCGAGCAGCAGCTCGCGCCTGTTGTAGGTGACGATGACGG
>JASHPR010000761.1 GCA_030038015.1 Streptosporangiaceae bacterium | reverse complement strand
GCATAGCCGGGGGTGAACAGGGTGGCCTTGGCGGCGAAGTAGGCATCGATCGTCTCGTGGAAGTCCAGGTGGTCCTGGGACAGGTTGGTGAACACGGCCACGTCGTACGACGTCCCCGCGACGCGGCCGAGCGCGAGAGCGTGGCTGGAAACCTCCATCGCCGCCGCGGTCACGCCCTGCTCTACCATGGCCGCCAGCAGCGCCTGCAGGTCTGTGGCCTCCGGCGTGGTCAGGCTGCTGTCGAGCGTGACGTCGCCGATGCGGGTCTGCACCCCGCCCACCAGGCCGGTCAGGTGGCCCGCCGCCCGCAGCCCGGACTCGATCAGGTAGGTCGTCGTGGTCTTGCCGCTGGTCCCGGTCACACCGAGCAGCGTCAGCTTCCCGGACGGCTGGCCGTAGATCCAGGCAGCGACCTCGCCGAGCCGCGCCCGCGGGTCCCCGACCACGAACACCGGCAGGCCGGACCGGATCGCGAGTTCCTTGCCCGCCGGGTCGGTGAGGACCGCCGTGGCGCCGGCGGCGGCGGCCTGCGCGCAGAACCGCGCCCCGTGGTGCTGGCTGCCCGGCAGCGCGGCGTACAGGTCGCCCGGGCGCACGCGCCGCGAATCGTGGGTGATCCCGGTGACCCCGCGGGACGCGCCCGGCCCGGTCAGGGGGCCTGATGCCTCCCGGCCGGCCGTCCGCGCCCCGAGCAGCACCGCAAGCCCCGCGAGCGGGCGCACCGGGACGCGGCGTGGGCGCAGGTCGGCTGGCACGGGCAGAGATTACCTCTGATCACGGCGCCATGAGCCGGACGTAGGGACGCTTGGCGCCGTCCGGCGGTATCCGCATGGTCTGCAGCGCGAACTTTGCGACGTGGTAGAAGACCGGGCCCGCGATCTGGTCGCCGTAGTAGCCGCCTTTCGTGGGGTCCTGGACGTTCACCGCCACGACCAGCTGCGGGTTATCGGCCGGGACGATGCCGATGTAGCTCGAGCCGTACTCGCACAGGCAGGTCTGTCCCGGTGCGGCCTCCTGGGAGGTGCCGGTCTTGGCCGCGACCGTGTACCCGGGAATGATGCCCCACGGCTCGTCCCCCTCGGCGTCGACCATGGGGACCTGCTGCAGGATCGCTATCAGCTCCCTGGCGGTCTTCGCCCGGATCACCCGGGTCTGCCGCGGCGCTGGCGCGGGCGTGAACACCCCGTTGCCGTTCGTGGTCCCGGCCACGACCGAGGGCGCCACCCGCACCCCGCCGTTGGCGATCGTCGCGTACACGCTGGCCATCTGCACCGCGTTGACGGCGATGCCCTGCCCGAACGACAGGGTGTAGCGCTCGTCGCCCCACCACAGCGAGGGCGGCGGCAGGATCCCCGGCGTCTCGCCGGGCAGGTTGAGCCCGGTCGGCTGGCCGAGCCCGAACGCCCTCAGGTACTGGTACTGGACCTGGGGGCTGACATGCTGCACCACCTGCACCATGCCGTCGTTGAGCGAGTTCGCGATGATCCCGGCGATCGTGTACCTGGCCGTCGGGTGGTACTCGCCGTCGTGGAACGAGAAGCCGTCGACCACGATCTGGTCAGGAACCGTGTAGCTGCTCATCGGCGTCTGCCCGCCGCGTTCCAGCGCGGCGGCGGCGGTGATGACCTTGGCCGTGCTGCCCGGCTGGAACACGTTCTGCACCGCGATGTCGGCGGTCGCGGCCACGCTCGCCGGGTCGGCGGGACTGAACGTCGGGTACTGCGCGAGGGCCAGGATCCGCCCAGTGCGCGGCTGCATCACCACGACCGAGCAGTCCTTGGCGTGCGCCGCCCTGACCTCGGCCGCGCACGCCTGCTCCGCGTACCACTGGATGTCGGCCTGGATTGTCAGCTGCAGGCTGCCCGCGGGCACCGGCGCGCGCAGGATCTGCTCGGTCTGCGGGATGGGCTGCCCCGTGGGGCCGAGTTCCACCTCCTCGCTGCCGTCCCGCCCGCTGAGCAGGGCGTTGTACTCCTCCTCGAGCCCGGCCTCGCCGCGCAGGTCGCCCGCTGCGTCGGTGTCGGTGAAGCCGATCAGGTTGGCGGCGAGGTCGCCGTTCGGGTACACGCGGGAGTAGCTTGCGTCCTCGGCGATGCCCGGCAGCTGCAGCGCGCCGATCCGGGTCCCGGCCGCCGCCGGGACGTTGTCCTTCAGCACGACGTACTGGGGCGAGGAAGGGTGGTCGATCAGCGCCTCGATGGCCGAGGGCGTCATGCCCAGCGGCCCGGCCAGCGCGGCCGCCACCTGCGGGCGCTTGGCCAGCGGTATCTGCACCGGGTCGGCGTAGACCAGGTCGGTCTGCACGGTCAGGGCGAGGATGGTGCCGTCACTGCTGGTGATGGAGCCCCGCACGACCGGGATCGGGATCGGCTGCGGCGGCAGCATCTGCTGCTGCGCGAACGCACGGTACTGCGACCAGTGGAGGCCCTGCAGCTGAACCAGCCGGGCGGCGACGACGGCCAGCACGAGCCCGATGCACACCAGCGAGAAGCTCAGGCGCCGGCTGTGGCCGGCGCGGCGCAGGCCAGGCCGGCCAGGGAGGATCCGGGCCTGGCCGGGGCGGACGGCCGGG
>JASHPR010000760.1 GCA_030038015.1 Streptosporangiaceae bacterium | reverse complement strand
CGGCAGCGGGCGGGCCCGGCGCTGGTGTGGCGACGCCGGCCGCTCCGGCCGCTCCGGCCGCCCCGGTCGCTTCGGCGGCCACGGCGGTCACTTCGGCCACTCTGGTAACTCCCGCCGCTCCGGCCGCCACGGTCACTCTGGCCCAGGCGGTGAACCTGGCGCTCGGCGAGCTGCTCGCGACCTACCCCGGGATGTGCGTGTTCGGCGAGGACGTCGGGCGCAAGGGCGGCGTCTACGGCGTGACCAAGGGGCTGCAGCGCCGGTTCGGGGCGGCCCGGGTGTTCGACACCCTGCTCGATGAGCAGTCGATCATCGGGCTGGCCCTCGGCGGCGGGCTGGCCGGCCTGCTCCCGGTGCCGGAGATCCAGTACCTGGCGTACCTGCACAACGCCGAGGACCAGGTGCGGGGCGAGGCGGCGACGCAGCAGTTCTTCTCGTCCGGGCAGTTCCGCAACCCGATGGTGCTGCGGGTGCCCGGCTACGCCTACCAGAAGGGCTTCGGCGGCCACTTCCACAACGACAACGCCGTCGGCGTGCTGCGCGACATCCCCGGCCTGGTGATCGCGTCCCCGGCCCGGCCGGACGACGCGGCGGCGATGCTGCGGACCTGCCTGGCCGCGGCGGCGGTGGACGGCTCGGTGTGCGTGTTCCTCGAGCCGATCGCGCTTTACCACACCCGCGACCTGCACGACGACGGTGACGCCGGGTGGCTGGCACCGTACCCGAGGCCGGACTGGCACGTGCCGCTCGGCCGGGCCCGCACCTACGGGGAGGGCCGCGACATCACCATGGTCACGTTCGGCAACGGGCTGCGGATGAGCCTTCGCGTCGGCAGGCGGCTGGCCGGCCGGGGGATCGGGGTGCGGGTCGTCGACCTCCGCTGGCTGGCCCCGCTCCCCGCCGAGGACCTGCTGCACGAGGCGCGGGCGACCGGCCGGGTGCTGGTCGTCGACGAGACCCGGCGCACCGGCGGGGTGTCCGAGGGAGTGGTCACCGCGCTGGTCGACGCCGGCTACCGCGGCGCCATCGCCCGGGTGACCAGCGAGGACAGCTTCATCCCGCTCGGCCAGGCCGCCGACGCGGTGCTGCTCGACGAGCCCACGATCGAGAAGGCCGCCGTCAGTCTGGTACAGACCTGACTGGATGCCGGCCAAAGTGGGCGCCGGGGACGGCGACGGCGGTGACTTCGGTGATTTCTTCACCTGACCGGGCTGACGAGCTGGTTCGGGGACTTCTTCCACCCGGCGTGGTACCGGGTCCTGTCACCCCAGCGGCTGCGCCTGATCGGCCGCCTGCCGCCGGGCGCGGCCGAACTGCCGGACGGGCGGGTGGAGCTGACGGTCGGCCAGCCCGGGCAATGGCTCCCCGGTCACCCCGGCCATGACGCCGCCCGCGGCCGTGCCGCGGCCTGCTGGCCGCCGGCCGCTGACCCGGCCTGCCCGGGCCGGCCGCACGATGCACGAGACACGCCCTAACGGCCTCTTTCCCGCCGTAGTTGCTCCGGAGTCCGGTGCCTCCGATACCGTACGATTCGGATGTGTACAGCCAGATCGCCAGCAACAAGCGCCGAAGCGTCATCCTCATCGGCGTTTTCTTCGTAGTCTGGCTGGCGATCGGAGCTGCTTGCGGCCTCATTTTCGACGCCGTGAGCTCGGCCAGCACCAGACCTGCGGCTGCTTCACCGGCCAGCGACGGCTGGGACCCGGTCATCGTTGGCGTGGTGATCTGTGGTTTCCTGGCCATCTGCGGGATTCTGTACTCCCTGAACTCTGGAGCGGGAATGGTGCTCCGGGTCTCGGGGGCCATGCCCGCCAGCCCATCCCAGTACCCGCAGCTGAACAACCTGGTGGAGGCCCTGGCTATCGGTGATGGGATCCCCAAGCCCGCCGTCTACGTGATCAACGATCCTTCGCCCAATGCCTTCTCCACCGGGGTGAGCCCGGACAAGGCAGCCATCACCTTCACCACCGGGCTGCTCGCCATCATGAACCGCGAGGAGCTCGAGGGCGTGGCCAGCCACGAGATCAGTCACATCAAGAACTACGACATCCGTCTCCTGCTGATAGTGGGCACCATGATCGGCATGGCTGCCCTGCTGGCGAGCATGCTGTGGCGGGGCGCGTTCTATGCCGGAGGCGGCCGTGGCCGGGGCAACCAGTTCGTGCTCGTGGTCCTCGCTGCAGGCGTGCTGCTCGCCGTGGTCGGCTTCATCTTCGGCCCGCTCACTCGCCTGGCACTCTCACGCCGCCGCGAGTCGCTGGCCGACGTGAGCGGTGTGGAGCTGACACGTAACCCGGTGGGGCTGTTGAGCGCGCTCAGGAAGCTGGCGCAGAACGACAAGCCGCTCAGGAAGATGAACCACGCCACCGCTGCGATGTGCATCGACGACCCGTTGCAGCACCACGAGGCCTGGTACCACCGCCTGTACGATACCCATCCCCCGATCGAGGAGCGGATCGCTGAGCTTGAGAAGATCGCCTCAGGCCAGTCCCTCTGACCGGCTTTGCCAGCTCGATCGGCGGTCTCAGCTGCCTGGCGGGGGTCCCGTGGAACCAGCGGCAGGCGGGAGTCCCTCGGGCCCACCGGCAGGCGGCGGCCCCGAGGGCGCGGGGCCGGCTGCGCCCGGGCCACGGCCGGAGAAACTCACCTGAGGGACGGCGCGCTCTTCTTCGCCGGCGGCGAAGAACGCAACCGGCGTGAAGCCGAACTGTTCCGCGATCAGGTTGCGCGGAAATGTCTGCAGCGCGATGTTGTAGTCCCGGGCGCTGGTGTTGTAGTAGCGGCGGGCAAACTCGATCTTGTCCTCGGTCGCCGTCAGCGTCTCTTGCAGCTCGCG
The DNA here is from genome assembly GCA_030038015.1 of Streptosporangiaceae bacterium. Classification (GTDB taxonomy): domain Bacteria; phylum Actinomycetota; class Actinomycetes; order Streptosporangiales; family Streptosporangiaceae; genus JASHPR01. Next base: position 4,286 of record JASHPR010000760.1, on the reverse strand, counting down.
GAAGCTCTCGACCGCCCGCAGCTGGGGGTAGTTCTCTGCGACGGCGAACAGCGAACGCAGCGCGCCGGACAGAGCGTTTTCAGCAGGGGCGATCTGACTCGGGTCGCCGGTCGCGCCGGCAGCGATCGCGCTGGCCCGTGCCTGGGTGACCGCCTCAAAGGTCCCCCGCTCGTGGGCGGCGTAGCCCTGCACGGTCGACACCAGGTTGGGGATGAGATCGTGGCGGCGCTTGAGCTCGACGTCGATCTCGGACCACGCCTCCTGAGTCCGGTTGCGCTTCTTGACGAGGCCGTTGTAAGCGGCCCACAGGCCAAGGGCCAGAAGCACCACGATGACGATGACGATGATCAGCACAACCGTTGCCATTGCGGAACGAACCTCCTCGGTTTGATCCGCGCCAACCCGGCCGTCACCGGCATGGCCTGCCGCTGCCGGCCCGCCGGGCCCGCAGATATCACCACGCCAGGAATGCTCTTCCGGCAGTCACATAAGGGATAGGGCCGAAAGTCCTGGCTGTGCCCGCCGCCGGTACCGAATGGCTGGCCGCCGCGTTCAGCTACCTGGCCTGGCGCAGCCGCCCGGCGAACGCGCGCGCGGCGGCGGCCGGGTCGCCGGCCTCGGTGATGGCGCGGACCACCACCACCCGGGTGGCCCCCGCGGCGAGGACGTCATCGAGCCGGGCGAGGCTGATGCCGCCGATCGCGAACCAGGGACGGGCCGGCCGCTGCCGCGCCACGTGGGACAGCAGCCCCAGGCCGGTGGCCGGGCGCCCGGGCTTGGTCGGAGTCGTCCACACCGGGCCGGCGCAGAAGTAGTCCACGCCCGGCTCGCCCGCCGCGGCGTCCGCCTGGGCCGGGCTGTGGCTGCTGCGGCCGATCAGCGGGCCCGGGCCGAGGATGCGCCGGGCGACCGGCACCGGCAGGTCGTCCTGGCCCAGGTGCAGCACGTCGGACCCGGCCGCCAGCGCCACGTCGGCGCGGTCGTTCACGGCCAGCAGGCAGCCGTGCCGCCGGCACGCGTCGGCGAACACCTCGAGCAGGCCCAGTTCCTCGCGCGCCTCCAGCCCCTTCTCCCGGAGCTGCACGATGTCCACGCCGCCGCCGAGCACCGCGTCCAGGAACTCGGCCAGGTCGCCGGACTCGCGCCGCGCGCCGGTGCACAGGTAGAGCCGCGAGTCGGCCAGCCGCGCCCGGATGTCCACGCCGCCATCCAATCACCGCCGGCCGCGTAGGCAGCGCGCGGGCTGCGGGCGGCGGAGGCAAACGCGGCGTAAACTGATGGCGTCGGCACGTTCCGACCCACGGGAGTCCCAGGCAGGGGCTGAGAGGGAGGCTGGCCGCCTCCGACCGTCGAACCTGATCCGGGTAATACCGGCGAAGGGAGCGCCAATGGCCATCAGCGCAGACGTCATCATCGCGGGCGGCGGCGTGATCGGCACCGCCATCGCCTGGCGGGCCGCCGCCGCCGGGCTCGCCACCGTCGTCATCGATCCCCAGGCAGGCGACGCCGCGGCGCTGGTGGCTGCGGGGATGCTGGCGCCGGTGTCGGAGAGCCTGTTCGGCGAGGACGCGCTGCTCCGGCTCAACCTGCTGGCGGTCGCGCGATTTCCCTCGTTCGCCGCCGAGCTCGAGGAGGCGACCGGGCGGATCGTCGGGCTGCGCCGAGAGGGCACCCTCGCGGTCGCCTACGACCCCGACGACCACGCCGCCCTGGCGCGGCTGACCGGCTTCCGCCGGTCGGTCGGGCTCGACGCGGAGGAGCTGGACAGCCGGGCCTGCCGCCGGCTCGAGCCGTTCCTCGCGCCGGGCGTGCGCGGCGGCGTGCTGTTCGCCGGCGACTGGTCGGTCGACAACCGGCGGTACGCGGCGGCGCTGCGCGTTGCGGCGCAGGCCGCTGGCGCGCGGTTCCTGCGGGACCGGGTCAGCGCCGTGCGAGTCGGCAACGACGGCGCGGCGGCAGGGGTGCGGCTGGCCGACGGCAGCGAGGTCGACGGCGCCGCGGTGGTCGTCGCAGCCGGCTGCTGGTCGGCCGGGATCGACGGGCTGCCGGGCACGGTGCGGGACGCGGTTCGCCCGGTCAAGGGCCAGCTGCTGCGGCTGCGCTGTCCCGCGAACGTGCCCCCGGTGCTCGGCCATACCATCCGCGCTCTGGTCCGCGGGACGGACCTGTACCTGGTGCCCCGGGCCGACGGGGAGCTCGTCGTCGGCGCGACGTCCGAGGAGCGCGGGCACGACGTGACGGTGACCGCGGGCGCCGTGCACGACCTGCTCCACGACGCGATGAGCGTGCTTCCCGTCACCAGCGAGCTGGCCCTGGCGGAGACGTGCGCCGGGCTGCGCCCGGGAACCCCGGACAACGGGCCGATCGTGGGCCCGGGCGGCCCGGCCGGGCTGCTGGTGGCGACCGGGCACTACCGCAACGGCATCCTGCTCTCCGCGGTGACCGCCGACGCGGTGGCGGCCTGCCTCACCGGCGAGCCGCCAGCGCCGGAGTGGGAGCCGTTCGCGCCGCAGCGGTTCGGTGCCCTGGCGAGGCCAGCGTGACCGCCCGGCTGACCGTCAACGGCGAGCCCCGCGAGGTGCCGGACGGCACCACGCTGGACCAGGTGGTCGGGGCCGTGACCAGCCTGGACGCCGGCGTCGCCGCTGCGGTGAACGGCGAGGTGGTGCCGCGCCGGTCCTGGCCGGCCACGCCGGTCGGCGACGGCGACAGGGTCGAGGTGGTCACGGCAGTGCAGGGAGGTTGAGTTGACCAGCACACATACCTTGAACGGGACGCCAGCCGAGGCGGCCGGGCAGGAACCGGGTGGCCCGGCGGGCGGCGGGACGGCCGCCCCGGAGGCCGGGCACGACCCGGCTGGCCTGGCGGGCGGCGCATGGAAGCTCGCCGGGCGGACGCTGAGCTCCCGGCTGTTCGTCGGCACCGGGGGAGTGCAGAGCCTGGACGTGCTGCGGCGGGTGCTCGCCGCGTCCGGCACCGCCCTCGCCACGGTCGCCATGCGGCGCGTGGCGCCGGACGGCAGCGGCTCGCTGCTCGGCGTGCTGCGCGAGGCCGGCGTGCACATCGTCCCGAACACCGCGGGCTGCCACACCGCGAGCGAAGCGCTGCTGGTCGCGCGGCTCGGCCGCGAGGCGATCGGCACCGACTGGGTGAAGCTGGAGGTGGTGGCCGACGACCACACGCTGCTCCCGGATCCGGTCGAGCTGCTGGAGGCGGCCAGGCTGCTGGTGGACGACGGGTTCGTGGTGCTGCCGTACACCAACGACGACCCGGTGCTGGCCGGGCACCTGGAACGGGCGGGCTGCGCGGCGGTGATGCCGCTGGGCGCCCCGATCGGCTCCGGCCTGGGCGTGCGCAACCCGCACAACATCGCGATGATCGTCGAGCAGGCGGGCGTGCCGGTGATCCTGGACGCCGGGATCGGGACGGCCAGCGACGCCGCGCTCGCCATGGAACTCGGCTGCGACGCGGTGCTGGTCGCCTCCGCGATCACCCGCGCGGCCGACCCGGAGCGGATGGCGCACGCCATGCGGCTGGCCGTGTCCGCCGGGCACGAGGCCGGGGCCGCCGGCCGGATCCCGCGCCGCTGGCACGCGCAGGCGTCGAGCCCGCTGACCGGCCTCCCGGAGCGGCCATGATCCCCCGGGTGCTGTCGATCGCTTCGTCCGACTCCGGCGGCGCGGCCGGGATCCAGGCGGACATCAAGGCGTTCGCCCGCTGCGGCGCGCACGGGATGACCGCGATCGTGGCGCTGACCGCGCAGAACACGCTGGGCGTCACCGCCATCCAGGAACTGCCCCCGGCGTTCGTCCGGGCGCAGATCGACGCCGTGCTCGACGACATCGGGGCCGACGCGGCCAAGACCGGCATGCTGTTCTCGGCGCCGCTGATCGAGGCCGTGGCGGACGCGCTGGAACCGCGGCGCCTGCCGCTGGTGGTCGACCCGGTCATGGTCGCCAGCACCGGCAGCAAGCTGCTGCGCGAGGACGCGGTGGAAACCCTGGTCGCGCGGCTGTTCCCGCTGGCCACCGTGGTGACGCCGAACCTGCCCGAGGCGCAGTCGCTGACCCAGATGAAGACCGAGGACCGGGCCGCCCTGGCCGAGCGCCTCGCCGAGATGGGCGCCGCCGCCGTCGTGATCACCGGCGGGCACGGGGCCGACCCCATCGACCACCTCTTCGACGGGTCGGCCCACGTGCCCATCCCGGTCGCCCGCTTCCCCGTGGCCGCGACCCACGGCGCCGGCTGCACGCACTCGGCGGCGCTGGCGGCCGGGCTCGCCGCCG
>JASHPR010000759.1 GCA_030038015.1 Streptosporangiaceae bacterium | reverse complement strand
TGCGCGCGCCCGCCGCGCCGCGCTGGCCCCAGGGCCGCGCTGCGCCCGCCGGCGCCATAAGGTATGCTACGTGGACCAATTGCCGTCTGGCGCCGCAGGTCCGGGAGGGCGATGACTCCGCAGGGCGCACGACCCAGCCGCACGGCAGACCTCGACGTGGCCGTGGTGGGTGCCGGGTTCGCCGGGCTCTACATGCTCCACCGCCTGCGCGGCCTGGGGCTCCGCGCCCGCGTGTTCGAGCGCGGCACCGACGTCGGGGGCACGTGGTTCTGGAACCGGTACCCAGGCGCCCGCTGTGACATCGAGAGCGTCGACTACTGCTACTCCTTCTCCAGCGACCTGCTCGCCGAGTGGACCTGGACAGAGCGCTACGCCACCCAGCCGGAGATCCTCCGCTACCTGCACCACGTCGCCGACCGCTTCGGCCTGCGCAGGGACATCCAGCTGGGCACGCGGGTCACGTCGCTTCGTTACGACGAGCCAGGGGCGCGGTGGCTCGTGGAGACCGGCGCCGGCGACGTGGTCACGGCCCGGCACTGCGTGCTGGCGGTCGGCAACCTCTCCTCGGTGAAGCGCCCCGACTTCCCCGGGCTCGACAGCTTCCTCGGGGAATGGCATCACACCGCGCGGTGGCCGGCCAGCAGCGTCGACTTCCGGGGCAAGCGGGTCGGGGTCATCGGCACCGGGTCGACCGCGATCCAGGCGGTGCCCCAGATCGCGAAGCAGGCGGACCAGGTCTACGTCTTCCAGCGCACGCCGAACTACTCGATGCCCGCGCGGAACCGGCCGCTGCCCCCCGAGGAGCTGCGCGCGGTGCTCCGCGGGTACCCCGGGCGCCGGCGGGCCGCGCAGATGTCGGACGCCGGCGTGCCCGTGCCGCCGCCGGAGCGCTCGGCGCTCGAGGTCTCGGCGGAGGAGCGCCGGCGCATGTACGAGGCGGGCTGGCGCCGGGGCGGCATCAACGCGCTCTCCTATGCGTTCACCGACTTCTTCACCGACGAGCTGGCGAATTTCACCGCCCAGGAGTTCGCCAGGGAGAAGATCCGGGCGATCGTCCGCGACCGCTCGGCGGCTGAGGCGCTGTGCCCGGCGCACCACATCGGCACCAAGCGCACCTGCGTGGACACCGGGTACTTCGAGACCTACAACGCCGGCCACGTGCACCTGGTCGACGTGCGCAGGTCGCCGGTCACCCGGGTCACCCCGCGCGGCCTGGAGACCGCGGCCGGCGAGTACCCGCTCGACGTGATCGTCTTCGCCATCGGGTTCGACGCCATCACCGGGGCCATCCTCGAGATCGACATCCGCGGCCGCGGCGGCGCGACCCTGGCCGGGAAGTGGTCCGGCGGGCCGCGCTCCCACCTGGGGCTGTGCGTGGCCGGGTTCCCGAACCTGTTCATCGTCACCGGCCCGGGCAGCCCGGGGGTGCTCAGCAACATGGTCGTCTCGATCGAGCAGCACGTCGACTGGATCGCGGACTGCCTGAGCCACCTCGAAGGCCGGGGGATCGACCGCATCGAGGCCTCGGCAGGCGCCGAGGATGCCTGGGTCCGCCACGTCAACGAGATCGCCGGCGCGACGCTGTACCCGCGGGCATCGTCGTGGTATGTGGGCGCCAACATCCCCGGCAAGCCGAGGGTGTTCATGCCCTACGTCGGCGGGTGCGGGACCTACCGGCGGGAGTGCGAGGAGGTTGCCGGGCGCGGGTACGCCGGGTTCATCCTGGGTGGCACGGCAGCCCCGCCCATCGCGTTCTAAGGATCCTATGGTATGAATAGTGCCCCAAATTCCTGACCAGAACGGTGAGCGGGCGCGCCGGTTCGGCGGCGCGGGAGGGGGCGGCAGGTGGGCGCGCTGGACGGGAAGGTCTGCGTGGTGACGGGCGCGGCCGGCGTGATCGGCGGCGAGACCGTCACCGTCCTCACCAGGGAGGGCGCGGCCGTCGCCGCCGTGGACGTGACGGGCGAGGCCGACGGCGCCGCCCTGTTCCTCACCGCGGACCTGACCGACCCTGACCAGGTCAGGGCGGCATACGCGGCAGTGGCAGAGCGGTTCGGGCGCATCGACGTCCTGTTCAACAACGCGGGCATCGCGCTGCCCGAGGACGGGTCGGTGCTCGACACCGACCTGGCGACCTGGAACCGGGTGATCGAGGTCAACCTCACCAGCATCTTCCTGTGCTGCAAGTACGGGATCCCTTACCTGCTTGCGGCGGGCGGCGGCTCGGTGATCAACACGTCGTCGCTCGTGGCCAAGACCGGGTCGGCCGCGTCGCAGATCGCGTACACGGCCTCCAAGGGCGGCGTCCTGTCGATGTCCCGCGAGCTGGGGATCGAGTTCGCCAGCCGCGGGGTCCGGGTCAACGCGCTGTGCCCGGGGCCGGTGGACACGCCGCTGCTGCGGGCGCTGTTCGACCGCAAAGAGGAAGCGCGGCGGCTGGTGCACGTCCCGTACGGCCGGTTCGCGCGGGCCAGGGAGATCGCCGAGGCGGTCGGCTTCCTGGCCAGCGACGCTTCGTCATACGTCAACGCCACGGAGTTCATGGTCGACGGCGGCATCTCGGCGGCGTACGTCACCGCGGCCGAGCTGCCCGGCGCCGGTGGCCGGGAGTAGCAGGCGCGCCTTCCCCGCGGGCCAATGTTTCCGGTGTGCACGAAAAGTTCACTGAGCGTAACAATTTACCCGTTGACAGCCGGTTCGAAATGGTCTTATGGTTCACAAAGTAGACCACGCCGAGGTGGCGGCCCGCATCGTGCTCGCGGGCCAGGAGAAAGGTGATCGCTCCGCAGCGGTTGTCAGCGGTTTCGTCGTGAGGCCCGTCCCTCGCGGCGGTTCGCCGAGTCGGGAGGGTATATGGACACATTGGGTTCCGGTCAGGCGAGCAGGGCCGCCGTGGGAACGCTGGACATCTCGGAGCGCGAAGACGTCCACAAGCTGCGCGGGAGGGCCGTCGGGCTCGGCGGGGTGCTGTTCATCTCGTGGGCGGCCATGTCGCCGCTGACCGGGCAGCTCGGCAACGTCCCGATCGCGGTCGGGATCGGCAACGGGATCGGCGCGCCCGCCGGCTTCTGGGTCGGCATCGTCATGCTGGTCCTGTTCTCGGTCGGCTACGTGCGGATGATGCGGAGCGTCCCGTCCTCGGGCGGGTTCTACTCGTTCATCAGCCACGGGCTCGGGCGCCCGCTCGGCATGGGCGCCGGATGGCTGTCGGTCTTCGCCTACGCGTTCGTGGAGGGCTCGCTGTACGGCGCGTTCGGCTACTTCGGCAACATCACGATCCAGCAGTTCTTCCACGTGGGCGTGCCCTGGCCGTACCTCGCGTTCGGAGCCCTGATCCTCAACCTGGTCCTGGGGCACTTCGACATCCGGCTCAGCTCCAAGGTGCTCGGGATCGCGCTGATCCTCGAGATCCTGGTGCTGACGATCATGATCATCGCGGTGTTCGCCCACGGCGGCGGGCCGACCGGCATCCCGGCGGCCCCGATCAACCCGGTGAACGCGTTCAAGGGCCTGGCCCCCGGGGTCGGCATCTTCTTCGCCATCTGGTCGTGGGTCGGGTTCGAGACGATCCCGAACTACGCCGAGGAATCGCGCAACCCGCGGCGGATCGGGGCGCAGGCGCTGTTCATGTGCGTCATCGGAGGCGGCCTGTTCTTCGCCGTCTGCGCCTGGGCGGCCGTCACCGGGTGGGGCCTGCACGATGCCGTCCACCAGGCGGCGAGCAACGGCGGCAACTTCTACTACGGCGTCACCACCAGGTTCGCCGCCCAGTGGGTGACCGACGTCA
>JASHPR010000758.1 GCA_030038015.1 Streptosporangiaceae bacterium | reverse complement strand
CACCCGGCGGACACGCTGGCGGGGAATGCCGGCTCGACGTCCGCGTCCAGGCAGTCGATGATGGCCGGCGGCGCGGTGCAGCTGGCCTGCAGGCAGCTTCGCGAGGCCCTGGCGGCGCGGCTGCCCGGTGATCACGACACCGCCGGGACCGCTGCGGCAATCAGCCTCGACGAGGGCTGGATCACCGTCGGCGGGGTACGGCTCAGCAGCCTTGCCGACGTGCTGGCAGGCGGTCCGGTCACGACCACTGCCGTGTATCACCATCGGCTCACCGAGAGCCTTGACGAGGACGGCCAGGGCGATGTGCACGTCTGCTATTCATTCGCGGCCGAGCGCGCAGTGGTCGAGGTCGATACCGAACTCGGTCTGGCCAGGGTGGTGCAGATCGCTGCCGCGCTGGACGCGGGCCGGGTGCTGAACCCGCTGGGGCTGCACGGTCAGATCGAGGGCGGCACGGCGCAGGGACTGGGACTGGCCCTCATGGAGGAAGTCAAGCTGGCCGGCGGCGTGATCCAGAACCCGTCGTTCACCGACTACCTCGTCCCGACCATCCTGGACGTGCCGCCGGTTGTCTCGGCCGTGATCACGCAGCCGGATCCGGACAACCCCTACGGCCTCAAGGGCATCGGCGAGGCCCCGACCATCGTCGCCACCGCGGCGATTGTCGCGGCCTTGCGGGACGCGACCGGCCGCGACCTGAACCGGGCCCCGGTCACCCCGGATGACCTGGTCGGCCTGCGCGGCCCGGCCAGCACCGCGGGCGCGCCGCCAGTGCCGCAGGTGCCTGGCCAGTGGCCCGTGCCGTACTACAGCGGCATGACGTCTGGCCAGCAGAAGCTGATGTGAGCTGGAGGAGTCGATGGCCGCGTTCCTTCGCCCGGCGAACTGGCCGCAGGCCCTGCAGCTACGGGCCGAGCACCCGGACGCGCTCGTCGTGGCGGGCGGCACCGACGCCTGCGTGGACATCAACTTCGGCCGCCTGAGCCCGGAATGCCTGCTCGACATCAGCGCGGTGCCGGAACTTGCCATCATCAGCCGGTCCGACGGGCGGCTCCGGATCGGGGCAGGAGTCACCTACAGCCACCTGGTTGCCGAGATCCATGCCGACCTGCCGGCACTGGCCGCTGCCGCCCGCACCGTCGGATCCCCGCAGATCCGCAACCGCGGGACTATCGGCGGCAATCTGGGCACGTCTTCTCCGGCGGGCGACTGCCACCCGCCGCTGCTAGCATCAGGCGCCGAGATCGAGATCGCGTCGCTCACTGGTACCCGCATGGTCGCCGCAGCCGAGTTCTTCCTCGCGCCCAAGCGCAATGTCCTCCAGCCAGGAGAGCTGATCGCGGCGGTGCACATTCCCCGGGCCGTCGGATCGCAGGTTTTCGCGAAGGCCGGCCCGCGCAATGCGATGGTGATCGCCACGTGCTCGCTGGCGCTCGTGCTCGACCCGTCTGCTCGCCGGGTGGGTACCGGGATAGGCTCGGCCGGGCCGGTCCCGCTGCGGGCCGTCGCCGCGCAGGACTACCTGGCCGACGCGCTCACCGCGGACGGGCAGTGGGACCGTCCGCGGCCGCTGCCGCCGGAATTGATCTCGGGCTTTGCCGACCGCGTAGCGGCTGCCGCAAGGCCGATCGATGACGTGCGCGGATCGGCGGCATATCGGGTACATGCCCTGCGGGTCCTGGCCGGCCGGGCGCTTACCTGGGCATGGGACGAGTTCAGGGAGATGCCATGAACGTTTCCTGCATCGTCAACGGCCAGGCCGTATCCGTCACCGATGTCCGGCCGGCCGAGAGCCTGCTGGAGGTGCTGCGCGACCGGCTGGCGCTCACCGGCGCGAAGAACTCCTGTGAGCAGGGCGAGTGCGGATCGTGTTCGGTGTACCTCGACGGCGTGCTGGTGTGCTCCTGCCTGGTGCTGGCCGGCCAGGCCGAGGGCGCGAGCATCACCACGATCGAGGGGCTGGCCAGCGACGGCGAGCTCGACCCGGTGCAGCGGGCATTCGTCCGGTGCGGTGCCGTCCAGTGCGGGTTCTGCACGCCTGGCCTGGTGCTGGCCGCCCACGACCTGCTCTGCAAGACACCCGATCCCGACGACGACGAGATCCGCGAAGCGCTGGCCGGCAATCTGTGCCGGTGCACCGGCTACCAGAAGATCATCGACGCGGTGCGCGGCGCAGCGCGCGAAGTGGCCGGCACCGCCGCGCAATGATCCGGCCGTCCGCACCGATCGAGCCAGGCTGATCCTGCCCGGTCCCGGCAGAGCTGTCCGGCACTGAGCCGTCGGCGGGTGCTGCCGCCCGGCTGTGCCGAGCCGGCAGCACCCGCCGGCCAGAGGTTACGGCTGGACGACCGTGGCCTCGCCCTCCTCTCGCACCGACCCCGACCTGAACAGCGAGTGCAGCGGCTCGGCAAGGAGCCAGTACAGCCCGGCGCCGATGGCGATCCCGATGAGCCAGCTGAAGTCCGAGCCGTGCGTGTGGCTGGAGATCGGGCCGACGTATGACGGGAACGCGGTGGGAGCGTCGATCCACATCAGCGCCGCCACCATGCCGACGCCCTGGGCGATCACCGCGGGCCAGTGGATGCCGCCGTGACGCCAGTACAGGCCGCCGCGTTCGGCGACCAGCGCTTCCGGCTGGTAGCGGCCGCGGCGCAGCAGGTAGTCGACCATCAGGATGCCGAACCACGGCGCCAGCCACACCACGATGTACAGCAGGAAGCCGGCGAAGTCGGTGGAGAACTTGCCATGGAACAGCACGAAGTAGGTGACGACTGCCACCACCACGGTGTCGATGATGACCGCGCCCCACCGCTTGATCGGGATGCCGAGCGCCTGCAGCGTCACGCCGGAGGAGTACAGGTCGATCGTGTTGATGCAGAACAGCTGGACGATTGAGAAGATCAGGAACGGCACGACGAACCAGGACGGGAACGCCTGCGGCACGCCGATCTGGGTGATGCCGACGGTCTTGGTGGTCACGGTGAAGGCGAAGATGCCGAGCAGTTCGAGCAGCAGCGACGGGACGCCGCCGCCGATCGTGGCCGCCCAGAACGTGCGGCTCTTCGGCGTGTCCTTCGGCAGGTACCTGGAGTAGTCGTTCCCGTTCTCCACCCAGCCGAGCCCGCCGACCGAGATGATCAGCACCAGCGCGGTCGTCCACACGGCCCAGGAGGCGCCTGGTACGTGGAAGGTGGACAGGTGCAGCCGCTGGAAGACGAACACCGCGAGCATGATGGTCAGCGCGATGAACAGATACGCGCCGTAGCGCAGCATCTTCGAGATCGTCGCGTGCCCGAACAGCGGCATCAGCATCTGGACCAGGGATGCGAGGACGATCAGCAGGATCTTGGCAGGCGTGCTGAGCGTGGTGCCATAGCGCAGGAACAGCAGGATCACCGTGGCGACGACGAAGTACACGCCCTCGATCTCGAAGCCCACCTGGGTGAACCAGTTGAACAGACCGACCGACCGGTTCGCGTTCTTGCCGAACGGCGCCCGGCTGATCATGAAAGCCGTGGTCCCGGTGAGCGGCCCCTGGATGCTCGCGAAGCCAAGCAGCGCATAGAACAAGTTCCCGACGAGGACGCAGACGACCGCCTGCCACACCGACAGGCCCAAGTACATGATCAGCGTCCCGTAGAAGAAGAACTCGACGTTGAACACGGCCCCGGCCCACAGCCAGCCAAGCCCGCTCGGCCGCTGTTTCCGCTCATTTTCCGGGATGAGATCGATGCCTCGCTTTTCTATCTTGAACGCCGCATACTCCTGGCCCGCGGGCGCGCCGGCAGGCACGGACGCAGGGACTTCCCGCGATGTATCTCTGGCCATTTCGTTCCCCTTCCCTGCCCGTTGTGTTGAGCGGCGGCAGTTATACGTGACTGATGTTGAGCGAAGCACCTGGTGAGTCACCTTTTACAGTGACCTCCGGCCCGGTCCGGCGTGACTTTGGGCATCTGGTAGCCGTGCTCGCGGGCATCATCGCTGCACGCCCGTGAACAGGACGGCAACGCGATCACGCGGCCCGGCCAAGCCGCGGCCGCGAAGCTCGAGCAAGCCGGCCAGCCCGGCGGCTCCGGTCGGGTCGACGTTGTAGCCGGCCTCCTTGCCGAGTGCGTGCGCCGCCGCGATCTGGTCCTCCGACACCACGACCGGCTCTCCCCCGCTGCGCAGCATGCCCTCGACCACCGCGCGCCAGTCGTAGGTCTCGTCGTCGAGGATGCCGGCGGCCAGGCTCTTGGGCTCGCTCTCCCACGGCCACATGTAGCCGGATCGGTGGCGGGCGGCGGCGGACATGGCAGCCTGCAGTTCGGCGGGCGCGGGCCGGGCGGGCAGCCCGGCCCGGACGAGGTGGTAGGCGCGCTCGAGCGGGTGCGCGCCCTGCGTCTGGACCGTGTGCACGCGGGGGCCGCCCGGCGCGGCACCGAGCGCGACTGCTTCCTCGAACGCCCTGATGCATGCGGTGGCCAGGGCGCCGCCGCCTACCTGGACGACCAGGTGGTCCAGCTGCAGGCTGGCCTCGGCCAGCTCGGTAGCCATCTCGTAGCCGAGGGTCTGGCCGCCCTCGATGGCCAGCCCGTTCAGGTTGCCCTGGCAGGTGAACGGCAGTGTGCCGTCCGCCAGTTCCCGCACCAGCCGGTGGTAGGTGGGGTCACCGGGCTGGCCGGGCCGGCGCGGGCAGATGACCACGTGTGCGCCGAGCCGCTCCAGGCGCGCCACTATGCCGCCCTCGGCGTCGGCCGGGGCGAATACCTGCAGCGGCCAGTCGCCGGCACTGGCCAGGACCGCAGCAGCAAGCGCCGCGTTACCACAGCTCGCGACCGCCAGGTGGGGCCGCCGGGCCGGGTCCGCGAGCCCGATCCGCTCGGCCACGGCCAGGTGCAGCAGCACGCCCATGAGGTGACGTCCCTTGTGCGAGCCCGCCACGTTGCCGGTCTCGTCCTTGACCCAGACGCCGCCGGGTTCGGTGAAGCCGAGCCTGGCGCTGAGTGTCCCATCGCGGCGGAACGGGGTGTGGCCGAACCCGTGCCCGTCCACCCGCGCGACTCGTCCGTCCAGCGCCCGGACGAGCGCGCAGAACTCCTCGTCCGGCATCCCGGCCGCGGTGGCGCGGTGGTAGCTGTTCAGCAGCCCGCGATAGCGCAGGAACGGGTTGTCGTCCGGGCCGG